>DNLZ01000157.1:3338-3651 GCA_003488325.1 Planctomycetaceae bacterium | reverse complement strand
CGGCCGCGGGCGTGTTTCACTGCCTCGTGCCGTGGCGGGGCAGCAAGTACATCGGAGTGATCGGGGCGATCATCCCGCTCGTCATATTCATGTACTACGTCGTGATCGAGGCGTGGACGCTTGGCTACACCGTCCGCTTCGTCCGGGCCTTCTTCGATCCGTCGCTGCGCTTTCAGACGGTGGCCGACTCGCAGGCGTATTTCGGCCGATTCGTCGGGAGCGCGGCGGACGGTTCGGCCCTGCGGCTGGATCTCGACAGCCTGCTGCCGTGGCTCGCCGTCGTCTTCGCCGTCAATCTGGTGCTCATCTACCG
>DNLZ01000157.1:0-3019 GCA_003488325.1 Planctomycetaceae bacterium | reverse complement strand
GGCATCTCGGCGGGTATTCAGAAGGTCTGTGAGATCGGGATGCCGGTGCTCCTCGTCCTGTCCCTGGTGGTGCTCGCCCGGGTGCTCACGCTGGGGACGCCCGATCCCGCGTTCCCCGAGAGGAACGTCTCCACGGGGCTCGGATACATGTGGAACCCCGGCAAGACGCTGGTGATGGGGGAGGATGGCGGGAAGATCGCGGAGGTCGTCGATGCCGACGCGGTGCGTCAACGGGAGCGGGCCGAAGACATGGCCGCCGCCACGCCCGGAGCCCGCGTCGAGAGGCGCACGATGCTGTCGCAGCTCGCGGACCCCGACCTCTGGCTCGCCGCCGCCGGGCAGATCTTCTTCTCGCTGTCGGTCGGCTTCGGGGTGATCCTCGTCTATGCGAGCTACGTCGGCCCGCGCGACGACATCGTGCTCAGCGGCCTGACGGCCAGCGCGACGAACGAGTTCTGCGAGGTCGCCCTGGGCGGCCTGATCACGCTGCCCGCGGCCGTGGCCTTCCTCGGCGTGGCGGGGGTGGCGGGGCAGGGCACGTTCGGGCTCGGGTTCAACGTGCTGCCCATGGTCTTCAGCGCCATGCCGGCCGGCAGCCTCTTCGGGGCGATGTTCTTCTTCGTCCTCTTCATCGCCGCGATCACGAGTTCACTCTCGATGCTCCAGCCCGGCATCGCGCTGTTGGAGGAGGCGCTCGGCATCGGCCGCAAGGGGTCGGTCGGCCTGCTCGGCACGCTCACCGCGCTCGGCACCGGGTTCGTCGCCTGGTTTTCGCGAGACCTCACGGCGCTCGACACGCTCGACTTCTGGGTGGGCACGTTCCTCATCTTCGTGCTGGCGATGATCCAGATCGTGCTCTTCGGCTGGGCGTTCGGCATCGAGCGCGGCTGGGAGGAGCTCCATCGCGGTGGGGCGATTCGGCTGCCACGATTCTTCCGTCCGATCTTTCGCTACGTCTGCCCCGGCTTCCTCGTGACGATCTTCGTGCTGTGGTTCCTCGAGAATGTCGTGGGGCTCGGCCGTGCCGAGCCGAGCCGCTACGTCGCGGACCTCTTCGAGAAGGGCGAGCCCGTCGCGTGGCTGAGCATCGGCGTCGTGCTGGTCGTCTCCGTGGGGCTGGCGGTGACGATCGCCAGCTCGAAGAGGTATGCCGACGACGAGGCGTGAGCACGCGGGGTCGAGGGAACAGGAGGGAGGCGAACATGCAACCGGCCGGTCTCCTGGTGATGGCGGTCTCGGTGGGGACCGTGACCACGCTCTTCCTCTGGTGCGTGACGCAGGTGCTCACACGCCCGTCCGGCGCGATCGAGCAGCGCCCGGACGACCACCGCCGTTCATGAACGAAGACACCCCAAGGACACGCGACTCCGATGAGCCTGCTTGCGATCCTCGTGCCGAGTGCCGTCGTGCTCGCCGTCGCCTACCGCCTCTACGGCGCGGTACTCGCGAGGCTGTTTCGGCTCGATGACGGCGCCCCCACACCCGCCGTCACCCTGCGCGACGACGTCGACTACGAGCCGGTCGCCCCGCAATTGCTCATGGGACAGCACTTCTCCGCGATCGCCGCGGCCGGGCCGATCGTGGGCCCGATCCTCGCGGGGGTGGCCTTCGGCTGGCTGCCGGCGCTCGTCTGGATCCTCGTGGGGAGCGTCTTCATCGGCGGCGTGCACGACTTCTCGGCGCTCGTCGCCTCGGTCCGGCACCAGGCCCGGTCGATCGCCGAGGTCGTCCGCGAGCACATGAGTCGGCGCAGCTACCTCCTCTTTCTCGCGTTCGTCTGGATCGCCCTGATCTACATCGTGGTGGCCTTCACCGACATCACGGCCTCGAGCTTCGTCGGGCGTCAGGTGCTCGAGAACGGCGAGACCGTCTCCGGCGGCGGGATCGCCACGTCGAGCCTGCTCTACCTGGTCCTGCCGATCGTCATGGGCCTCTGCATGCGGTACCTCGCGATGCCGCTCTGGCTGGCGACGGCCGTCTTCCTGCCCCTCGTCGGTGTGGCGATCGGCGTGGGCCAGTCGATTCCCTTCGACCTCGGCCGCACCCTCGGCACCTCCGACCTCGTCGCCCAGAAGGCGTGGGGCGTGGCCCTGCTCGTCTACTGCGTCGGCGCCGCGATGGTGCCGATGTGGATGCTCCTGCAGCCACGGGGCCATCTCGGCGGGTGCTTCCTCTACGTGGCCCTCGCGGGGGCGGCGATCGGCCTGGTCGCGAGCGACCGGCTCGTGGCCGGGGACATGGCCGTGCGCTATCCGGCCTTCACGTCGTGGCACACCGCGCGGGCCGGGGACCTGGTGCCGATGCTCTTCATCACGATCGCCTGCGGTGCCTGCTCCGGGTTCCACTCGCTGATCGCCTCGGGGACGACGAGCAAGCAGCTGCGGCGGGAGGGCGACGCACGGCCGATCGGGTACGGCACGATGCTGCTCGAGGCGATGGTGGCGCTCGTGAGCCTCTGCTGCGTGATGGTGCTCGCGGGCGACGATCAACGCGTCGGGCAGCCGCCGAACTTCATCTATGCCCTGGGGCTGGGGCGGTTTCTCGAGATCCTCGGGATTCCGAGCACGATCGGCGTGTCGTTCGCGCTCATGGCCTTCACCACGTTCGTGTACGACACGCTCGACGTGTGCACGAGGCTCGGCCGCTACATCATCCAGGAGCTGACCGGCCTGACGGGCCGTGCCGGCGCCTGGCTCGGCACCGTCGTGACGGCCGGCGTGCCCGTGGTCTTCATCCTCCGGCCCCAGGCGGAGGTGAACGGGGTCGCCGTTCCGGTCTGGAAGACGTTCTGGAGCCTCTTCGGCGCGAGCAATCAGCTCCTCGCGGCCCTCACGCTCCTCGGCGTCACCGTCTGGCTGTGGCGCACGAGGCGGGCGGCGTGGGTCTGGCTCGTGACCGGACTGCCGACCGCCTTCATGTACGTGATGAGCACCTGGGCGCTCGTCTCGATGACGCTGCCGAGGTTTCGTGGCACGGAGGGCGTCGTGTTTCCGACCGACCCGGTGCCGTGGGCGGGGCT
>DNLZ01000489.1:888-3471 GCA_003488325.1 Planctomycetaceae bacterium | reverse complement strand
GCCTCGACCCCGGGGCTCTCGCCGAAGTAGTACTTTTTCGCGTCGGGGTTCGACAGCACCTCCTGCGCGCTGCCGTGGCAGAGGACGGTGCCGGCGCGGATCACGTAGCTGCGGTCGGTGATCTGCAGCGTCTCGCGCTCGCGGTGGTCGGTGATGAGGATCGAGATGCCGTCGTCCCGCAGGCCCATGATGATCTTCTGGATCGAGTGGATGGTCACGGGATCGATGCCGGTGAAGGGCTCGTCGAGCAGGATGATGCGCGGCTCCGTGACGAGGCAGCGAGCGATCTCGAGTCGCCGCTTCTCGCCGCCGGAGATGTAGTGGGCCCGCGAGCGACGGATCTTCACGATGTCGAACTGCTCGAGCAGCTCCTCGCAGCGGCGGCGGCGCTCCTTCGGCGCCATGCCGACGAGCTCCATGATGGCGAGGAGGTTCTGCTCCACGGTGAGCTTGCGGAAGACGCTCTGCTCCTGCGCGAGGTAGCCCATGCCCCCGTCACGGGCCCGCTTGTACATCGGCCAGTCCGTCACCTCGGCGTCGTCGAGGAGGACGCGGCCCGAGTCGGGCACGACCATGCCGCAGGTCATGCGGAAGCTCGTGGTCTTGCCGGCGCCGTTGGGGCCGAGGAGCCCGACGATCTCGCCGGCATCGACGTGGAAGTCGACTCCGTCGACGACCCGACGCCGTCCGTAGTTCTTCACGAGTCCTTCGACGGACAGGAGTGGCACGCCTCGCCTCCGTGCGGGCTCGGGTGGCGTCGCGGGACCGTCACCTCACAAATCGCATCCTCGCGAAGTTCGGCCACGAGGGCAATCGCACTTCGAAGCCGCGAAACCGCAGCGGCACGCTCCAACCCGCGGGCACCGCGTGGGGCCAGAAGACGAGGAGCGCCCGGCCGGTGATGAGGTGACGGTCCACGTAGTGGACGCGGTCCCACGCGCGGCCGTCCTTGCTCGCCGACGAGTTGTCCCCGAGCATGAAGTACTGCCCTTCCTCGAGGCTCGCCGAGAACCGTTCGAGTTCCGGCTTGCCGCCGCGGAAGACCTCGAGCTCACGCGAGGCGATGTAGTAGGTATCGGCGAACACCCGCAGCCCGCCGATCCGCAGGCTCGCCCCCGAGGCCTTGATGCCGATCGGGGCGAGGTCGCTCGGCTCGTCGTCGCCGGGCTCCGCCCCGCGCGTCACCGGTCGCGCCGCGGTGACCTCGTCGATGCTTCGCCGCCACGTCACCGGACGATCGAACTCGATCGGCCGGCCGTCGACGAAGAGGGTGAGCGCGTCGTCGACGTTGGCGGCGAGGATCCGCCAGGACCCCGCGCCCTGGACGGCGCACCGGGCGACGGCCCGCTCCGCGGCGCCGGGCCAGCTGGCCACGACGCGGCCCTCGTCGAGGTCGAAGAGCAGGGAGTGGCGTCGGCCCGCCTCGACGAGATCGATCGTGACCATGCCGCCGGCCGCGCGGCTCTCGAGATCGATCTCCACGCCGAGATCTCCCACCCAGCGATGCCCGCGCCCCTCGGCGCCGGAGTTGTACGGCTGCACGTCCCGGATCAGGGCGGGCTGTGGCCGCTCGCCGATCTCGCCGGTGCGCAGCAGGCGCTCCCACACCTCGGCCGACGGAATGAGGTGCCGGAAGCGGAGCATCGCGGTCTCGCCGGCGGCGCAGGCGACCTCGAAGGAGCGGCCGTCGTCGCCGGTCGTCCAGCGGCCCTGGCCGGCGCCGTCCCCCGACCAGTCGGTCCAGGCGTGCGGCCACCCCGCGGCCACGAGTTCCGGCGCGACGTGCCGGCTGTCGTGGACGAGCTGGAGCATCGCCCGCATCGTGCGCGGCGGCTTGCGCGCGACGACCGGCTCCTCGTCACCGCGGCTCGTCCAGATGTCGCCGCCGGCGATCGTCACGGTCTCGCCCGGCAGTCCGACGAGCCGCTTGATGTAGTTGGTCTTCGCCTCCTCGGGATACTTGAAGACGACGACGTCCCACCGCGCCGGCGAGGCGATGTCGTAGGCGAACTTGTCGACGAGGATGCGGTCGCCGTTGAACGACGGGTAGTTCGGGTCGGCGACGCGGTCGACGCCGCGCGGGATCGTCAGCGGCGTGACCCGGCCGCAATTGGGGCAGGTGGCCCGTGACACGAGCTTCGTGCCGAGCTGGCGGCGCACGAGCGCCGCGCGGGCGGGGTCACGGTCGTCGGCCTCGAGGCGAGCGAGCTCGGACTGCAGCCGGCGCGACTCCTCGTCGTCCTCGCTGCTGCAGCCGACGCGGAAGGGCAGCGCGCATGACGTGCAGGCGAGATCCTTGTGGCGGCCCATGAGCGTGGGTGCCATCGAGCCCGTCGGAATGACGAACGCCTCCGCCTCGAAGGCGCGAAAGAGCAGTGCCAGCGTGAAGGCCACGACGATCGATTCGACCGTCTCACGGCCCCAGCCGCGGGGATCGGGCCTGCCGTCGGCCGGTCGTGGACCGGCCTTGGGTCCTGCCGTACCGCCCGCGTCCGGCCGCGTTCCGCCATTCCGATCACCGGCCATGCATCGATCTCACACGGGGATGCGAGCGACCGGCGACGTCGCCGAATCATGTGCCTC
>DNLZ01000489.1:0-489 GCA_003488325.1 Planctomycetaceae bacterium | reverse complement strand
GTAGGTAAAGGGCCTGCCCAGCCGCTTCTTCGCGTCGTCATCGTCGAACCGCTGCGCGAGCGACCCGTCGCGGGCCCAGACATAGACGGCCGGCACGCTGTCGAGCTCGAGCGTGCGGTACATCGCGTCGGCATCCTCGCGGGTGAGCATGTTGACGACCCGGCCGGCGCCCACGCTCGTGAGGAACTCCCGCACCGGCGGCAGCACCTCCTCGGGCGTGCCGATCCCCTCGTAGTCGAACGACAGCGAGAGACACGCGACGTCGTCGGGGTGGGCCGCGGCGAGCGCCACGAGTCCCGGGAACTCCTTCACGCACGGTGGACAGGAGGTGCTCCAGCAATCGAGCACGACCACCTTGCCGCGGTGGGCCTCCACGGCCGCCATGAGGCCGGCATGGTCCACGAGCGCGACCTCGACGGACCCGGCCTCGACCGCCGGGGACGGCGCCGGCACCTCGGCGGGCGCGTCTGCGTCGGCCACGGCCGCGGC
>DNLZ01000153.1:2601-2813 GCA_003488325.1 Planctomycetaceae bacterium | reverse complement strand
GGCGTGGAGCGGCTGGAGCCTCGGACCCTCCTTTCCGCGACACCGAACGACCCGGGCCCCTTCGGTCTGCCGGTCCAGTCGCTGGATGGAACCGGCAACAACGCGGCCGACGTGTCGCTCGGCAGCGCGGGGCAGGCCTTTCTGAGGGTGTCCGCTGCGGCCTATGCGGATGGCCTTTCCAGTCCATCGGGTGCGGATCGACCGAATCCTCG
>DNLZ01000153.1:935-2224 GCA_003488325.1 Planctomycetaceae bacterium | reverse complement strand
AGCATGAGCGCGTTCATGTACGCGTGGGGCCAGTTTCTCGACCACGACCTGACCCTGACCGATTCGGCATCACCCGCGGAACCGATGATGATCGACATCCCAACGGGTGATCCGTGGTTTGACCCGTCCGGCAGCGGCGCGGCCACGATGCCGTCCCTGCGGTCGGCCTACGATGCCGCATCAGGGATCGAGGGGCCGCGGGAGCAGGTCAATGCCCTGTCGGCCTTCCTCGACGGTTCGCAGATCTACGGGGTCGATGCCGACCGGGCGGCCGCCCTGCGCACGTTCTCCGGCGGACGTCTCGCGACGAGTGCGGGGGACCTGCTGCCGTTCAACACCGCCGGCCTTCCGAACGCCAGCCTGGGGCAGGTGCCCGAAGAGGCGCTCTATCTGGCCGGCGACATCCGTGCCAACGAGAACCCACAGTTGCTGGCGTTGCACACGCTGTTCGTGCGCGAGCACAACCGGCTGGCCGACGAGGCGGCGGCACGAAATCCCTCGTGGTCCGACGAGCAGATCTTCCAGCACGCGCGCCGGATCGTCATCGCGGAACTTCAGGACATCACGTACCACGAGTTCCTGCCGGCGCTGCTCGGGGTCAATTCGCCCGCCGCGGCGGCGCTCCGTTCACCGGGACGGTACGGAGCGCAGATCGATCCGGGCATCTCGACCGAGTTCACGACAGCCGCGTACCGGCTCGGCCACAGTATGCTCGGCGGCGACATCGGGTTCCTCGCCGCCGACGGGACGCCCGTCCGTGACGAGGTGGCACTGCGGGATGCATTCTTCAACGTCGACGTGTTCGCGGAGGCTGGGCTCGAACCGATTCTCAAGTACCTGGCCAGCGACCGGGCACAAGAGATCGACGCGGTCGTCATCGACGACGTCCGGAATTTCCTCTTCGGACCCCCGGGATCGGGTGGCTTCGATCTCGCGGCCCTCAACATCCAACGGGGTCGCGACCACGGGATCGCGGACTACAACACGGTGCGGGAGGCCTACGGCCTGCCGCGGGTGACGAGTTTCGCCGAGATCACCTCCGACGTGGAGGTCCAACGGGCGCTCGAGGAGACGTACGGCTCGGTCGACCGCCTCGATCTCTGGGTCGCCGGTCTCGCGGAGCGGCATCTGCCCGGCTCGAGCCTCGGGCAGACGTTCACGCGGATCATCGTCGAACAGTTCACACGCCTCCGGGACGGGGACAGTTACTGGTATCAGCGCACGCTGCCGCAGTCGCTCGTGCGGCACGTCGAGCGCACCTCGCTGGCCGACATCATCCGGCGCAACAC
>DNLZ01000153.1:505-650 GCA_003488325.1 Planctomycetaceae bacterium | reverse complement strand
CCGACATCATCCGGCGCAACACGGGCCTCTCGAACCTGCAGGGTGACGTCTTCTTCTTCCGCACGTCACTCTCCGGCGCCGCGTTCGCGGACCGCAACGGAGACGGAGTGCGGCAGCGGCAGGAGGCACCGGTCGCCCGGGCGGC
>DNLZ01000153.1:0-131 GCA_003488325.1 Planctomycetaceae bacterium | reverse complement strand
CAGGGCAGGTATCGATTCGAGGGGTTCGACCTGGGTCGGTATCGCGTGCGGGTCGTGGCGGGCGGCGCGTCGGCGACGAGCGGTGCGATCGGGGTGACCCGTGGCGGTGACCTCGACCGGGTCGACGTGGC
>DNLZ01000450.1 GCA_003488325.1 Planctomycetaceae bacterium | reverse complement strand
TAGGTGAAGTCGTAGTTGAAGTAGACGCGGGCATTCGGGGTCCAGAGCCAGTTCAGCCCGAGGGTCACCGCGTTGAGCACGCCGCCGTTCACCTCGCCGTCGTTGAGCGACAGGCAGTTGTAGCGGGCGCCCACCTGCCATGCCCCGGGGCTCGAAAGCAGTCGGCGGGCGCCGCGCAGCACGTAGAAGGTGTCGCGGGGGATCGGACGATCGAAGACGCCCTCCAGCCGCGAGTAGGTGCGGGTCTCACCCGTGAGGAAGTAGAGCACCTCGACGTAGCCACCCTGGTAGAAGACCGTGCCGACGGGCGTGCCCGCCGGCGGCTGGCGGCCGGCGTTGATCGGATCGTTGCCCGTGGTCACGGCGTCATAGAGCCACGAGCCGATGTACTCGGCCTGCCAGGAGAGCGGCCCGTCGTTCCCCACGAATTCGAGGCCGATCATGTTTTGCCACGATCCCTCGAGCAGCCCGGCATCCGCATAGATCGAATTGACCGGGCCTGGCGGCCCGTTCCGCACGTCCCCACGACTGCGGAAGCGGACGGCGGGCACCTCCGGCCCCGTCGGCAACCCGGTCGCGGGATCGAATTCGGTCTGCAGGAGCTTGAGGCCCATGGTCCTGCCGGCCACGCCGAGGTGCACCAGCCGCTCCCCTTCCCCTTCGAACACCGGCAGCACCACGAGCCGCCCGACGGTCTGGCTCCCGCCGTCGGTGGCGCTCGCACCGAAGACATTGCTCGTGTTCTTGAACTCGCCGACCTGCCAGATGACGCGGCCGTCGTCCGACGCGTTGAGGATCTTGATGCCGGGCTGGAAGCCGTTGTTGAACGGCCCCACGAACGCGTCCATCGTGAAGGACCGCTCCATGAAGTTGAGCCAGCGGCTGCTCGTGAGGTGCTCGTATCCGAAGGGGTCCTTCTGGTTGCCGATGCGCACGATGCCCAGCACCGGGAGCTCGCGGATCTGCACCCAGGCGTCGGTGATGGCCGGCAGCGGGCCGATGTCCCGCTCGGTGGGAAAGGCCTCGTTGTTCACGTCGAGCTGATTGGCGAAGTCGTACTCCATCGCCCAGTCGTAGACCTCGTACATCCGCCCCTCGACGCGGATCCTCGCCCTCCGGAAGTTCGTGGCGCCGCTGAGCGGAGGATTGAGGCCGCCGAACTCCGGGGGCGCGGCCGGCCCTGCGCCCTCGGTGAACGCCGACGTGTCGAGCTGCACGCGGCCGCCCACCTTCACCGCGAAGTCGCGGGACGGCGATTCGAGCGCGAGGCCGTGATGCCAGTGGACGGTCAGCGGCAGGCCGTTGACGACGTCGTGGATCGGCGGATCCTCCCCGGCGGGTGCGGACCCGGCCGCGGCCCGGTGGATGGCCGTCGCGGTGGATCGGTCGACGGGCATCGACTCGTCCGGCGGAAGCTCGTCGAGCGCCACGTCACCCGGCGGTGGGCCCGCGCCGACCGGCGCGAGATCCTCGAGCAACGTCACCGGGCTGGCGATGCCAAATGGCTCGGCGCAGGACGCGCTCCCCGGCCACGTGCCGTCGCGGACGAGAGCGTGACCGGACAGCATCTCGACGAGGATGATCACCACGATCGAGGCGATCCGACCGGTGCAACCGGATCGTCCGTGCATCTCGCCGTTCCCGGTACGTCGCCCCCAGCCGTCATGGTGGGGTCCGATCGTGAGAATCGTCAGCCGTGTGCGCCGGAAGGAACGGACGTGCCGAAACGTCCCGTCGGGCAGACTGCACAACCGGTGCCGCGTGGTGCGCGCCGGCAAGCTGGGCAGAGGCTGCCGGCGCGGCGGCCCCGCTGACCGGTCCGCCCCGGGAGGTGCCGTGTCACCCGACGAACAGCGTGGCGATCCAGTAGATGACGCCGGAGAGGAAGATCACGGCCGGCAGCGTCAGGATCCACGCGAGGGCGATGTCCCGCACGGTCTCGGCCTGGATGCCCGACTTGTTGGCCCACATCGTCCCCGCCACGCCGCTCGAGAGCACGTGCGTCGTGCTCACCGGCATGCCGAAGCCATCGGCGAGGCCGATCGTGGCCGCCGCGACCAGCTCAGCCGATGCGCCCTGGGCGTAGGTCAGATGCGTCTTGCCGATCTTTTCCCCGACCGTGACGACGATCCGCTTCCAGCCGACCATCGTGCCCAGGCCGAGACAGAGCGCCACGCCCATCTTCACCCACTCCGGCACGTACTCCACCGGCTTGGACAGCTTGCCCGCGAGGCTCATCAGCACCTTCCGCCGATCCTCGGCCATCTTGTCGCCGAAGGTGCGCACGAGCGTCCGCACCGACGCCCCGAGTTCGACGAGGTGCGTCCTGACCTGCCACCGCTCCTCCGAGCCGAGATCCTCGAAGCTCGTCTTGCCGTGGAGCGCTGCCATCAGATCCTTCGCGATCGGCAGTGGGTCGAGCGTCGCGAGCACGGCGTCGGCCCGCGGATACGGGTCGATGAGGTCGCTGGCGAGACCGGGGCTGCGAAGCTCGAAGCCGTGCACGTCGTCGTCGAAATTGCCGTAGGGCTCGATCGTCGCCGCGAGGGCCTCGCTGCGACGCAGCTTCTCGACGCGGGTGCTGGCCATGTACTCCTGCTTGAGCGCGTCCATCAGCCCGGCGATTTCCGGCGCCTGCAGCTCGTCGTGCAGGTCGCGCGCCGCCTCGACGACGGCCGTGATGTCGGCCTGCGAGGTGCCCATGTTGAGCGCGTACGTCGCCGGCACGATCCCGATCAGCACGAGCATGATGAGCCCCATCCCCTTCTGCCCGTCGTTGGACCCGTGCGCGAAGCTGACACCCGTGCAGGTGCCGATCAGGATCGCGCGGATCCACATGGGAGGCGGCTCGGTCTCACTCGGCGCCTCGTAGAGTTTCTGCGACGGGATGAGTCGCTTGCCCAAAAGCAGCAGGCCGGCGGCGAGCCCGAACCCGATCAGCGGCGACACGAGGAGCGCGGTCGCCACCTCCGTCGCCTTGTGCCAGTTGACGCCCTTGAAGAGCGACCCGTGCTCCATCCAGGCGTTCATCATTCCCACGCCCATGATCGACCCGATGAGCGCGTGCGAGCTCGATGCCGGCAGGCCCCGGTACCACGTCGCGAAATTCCAGATGATGGCTGCGAGCAGTAGCGCGAGGACCATCGCGAGGCCGCGTCCCGTCTTGATGTTGACGAGCAGATCGACGGGCAGCAGGTGGACGATGCTGAAGGCCACGCCGATGCCACCGGCATGCACGCCGATGAAGTTCCAGATGCCCGACCAGACGACGGCCGGCGTCGGCTTGAGGCTCTTGGTGTAGATCACCGTCGCCACGGCGTTGGCGGTGTCGTGGAACCCGTTGACGCATTCGAAGCCGAATGCGATCACGAGCGCCGTGATCAGGAGGAATACCTGGCCCGGTCCGAGGGTCGAGAGCGCGTCGAGGAATTCCATGGCGGCTGCATCCTGTGCACGGTGCGAATCGATGGAGCGGGCCCGGCGGGCCCGGAACGAACGGGAGTGACGCGGCCGCCACGGCGGGGACGTCATCGGCCCGACACAACGGTCAGGCTAGGGTCCCCCCCGCGCTCTCACAAGCGGCCCGGCGACCCTCATCCAATTCTCACGGAAGCGGTCGCGGAGGCGGCGGTCACTCCCACTCGATCGTCGCGGGCGGCTTCGACGAGATGTCGTAGACGACGCGGTTGATCCCGCGGACTTCGTTGATGATCCGGGTCGACATGCGGGCGAGCAGCTCGTGGGGCAGGTGGCTCCAGTCGGCCGTCATGAAGTCCTCCGTCTCGACCGCTCGGACGGCGAGCACGTCGTCGTAGGTCCGCGCGTCACCCATCACGCCGACGCTCTGCACCGGCAGCAGCACGGCGAACGCCTGCGCGACCTTCCGCATGAGTCCCGCCGTCTCGAGCTCCTCGAGCACGATCGCATCGGCGTCACGCAGGCGATCGAGGCGTGCCTTCGTGACCTCGCCGAGGCAGCGCACGGCGAGCCCCGGTCCGGGGAACGGATGCCGCCAGACGATGCGCTCCGGCAGGCCGAGCTGCAGGCCGAGCATGCGCACCTCGTCCTTGAACAGATCGCGGAGCGGCTCGACGAGCTCGAACTTCAGGTCGTCCGGAAGGCCTCCGACATTGTGGTGGAGCTTGATCGTCGCCGCGGGACCGTCCGCCGCCGCGCCGCTCTCGATGACGTCGGGATAGAGCGTGCCCTGGGCGAGGAATCGCGCGCCCGCGATCTTCGCCGCCTCCTCCGTGAAGCACTCCACGAACGCGCGCCCGATGCGGCGCCGCTTCTCCTGTGGCTCGGTGACGCCGGCCAGCACGTCGAGAAACCTGTCCTCCGCCCGGACCACGTGCAGGTCGGTCCGGAAGTGGGTGGTGAACTCCTCGATGACGGCCGTCGCCTCGTGCCGCCGCAGCAGGCCGTTGTCCACCAGGATGCAGGAGAGGCGGTCCCCGATCGCCCGCGAGAGCAGCGCGGCGACGACGGCCGAGTCCACGCCGCCCGAGAGCCCGCAGATGACACGGTCGTCGCCGATCGTCGCGCGCAGCCGGTCGATCGTCGTCCTCGCGAAGTCGTCGAGCCGCCACGCGCCCGAGCAGCCGCAGGCACGGCGCAGGAAGTTCGCGAGGATCGCCCCGCCGGCCGGCGTGTGGGTCACCTCCGGATGGAACTGCAGACCGAATACCGGCAGGTCGCGGTGGCGCACCGCGGCGAGCGGACAGGCGGGCGTGCGCGCGAGCGGCACGAAGCCCGCGGCGACCGCGTCCACGCGATCGCCGTGGCTCATCCAGACCTCGGCCGGCGATGCGACGCCCGCGAAGAGCGTGTCGGCCTCGAGGATTTCGCACTCCGCGCGCCCATACTCCCGCGAGGGCGCGCCGCGCACGCTTCCTCCGAGGGCATCGCAGGCCAGCTGCATGCCGTAGCAGATGCCGAGCACCGGGATTCCGAGCCGGAAGAGCTCCGCGTCGCAACGCGGGGCACCCGCCTCGTACACGCTCGCCGGGCCTCCCGAGAGGATGATGCCACGCGGCGCGAGCTCGCGGATGCGGGCGGCGGCGAGGTCGTGCCGCACGATCTCGCAGTAGACGTTCTGCTCGCGCACGCGTCGGGCGATGAGCTGGGCGTACTGCGACCCGAAATCGAGGACGAGCACCCGCTCGGTCTGCTGCGGGCTGGCTGGGGCGGCGGTGGGCATGCGGGGAGGCGATGCGTCGGCGTGGCTCGGATGCACCCACCCGCCGGCCGAGGTCGGTACGACCGGGGGAGCGGCGGGGGCGGTCCGGAAAAGCCCCGGAGTATACGCGTGGCGGCTGCGGTGTGCGATGCGCGCGTCGTGCGGCCGGATCGCGGAGCTCCCGGCCACGGCGGCTCGGGCCCCGCTGCTATAGTGTCGCCTCCATGCGGATCCTGCTCACGAACGACGACGGCATCTTCGCTCCCGGCCTCGCCGCGATGGAGCGCGCGCTCCGCCGGCTGGGCGAGGTGCAGGTCGCGGCCCCGTCGACCGAGCAGAGCGGCGTCGGCCACGCCATCACGTTCCTGACGCCGCTGACGGCGAAGGAGGTGTTCGAGGGGGATCGGCATCGCGGCTGGGCGGTGGACGGCAGTCCGGCGGATGCCGTGAAGCTCGCGATCGCCGAGTTCTGTCCGGCACGTCCCGATCTCGTCGTGAGCGGCATCAACAGCGGCCTCAACGCGGGGATCAACGTCCTCTACTCGGGCACGGTCGCGGCCGCGATCGAGGGGGCGTTCTTCGGGATCACGAGCATCGCCGTGTCGCTCGAGTGGGACGACCATCCGGACTACGCCCGGGCGGCCGAGATCGGCCTCGATGTGATTCGTCAGGTGCTCGACCGTCGCCCCGCGAAGGGCAGTCTCTTCAACGTCAACATTCCGACCCGGGCGCTGCACGGGTCGCCGGAGCTGCGCGTGGTGCCCATGAGCATCGTTCGCTACGGCGAGTCGTTCGAACGACGGACCGATCCGCGGGGACGTGCCTACTGGTGGGCCGCCAACGACCCGCCCCCGTCGGCGCACCCGCAGGAGTCGGACGTCACCGCCCTCAAGTCGGGTGCCGTGACGCTCACGCCGCTTGATTACGACCTCACCCATCGTGCCGCCATCGAGATGCTCGCCGCCGGCACCTGGACGATCAGCGGACGCTGATGCCGTCGGAAAAGGCTGTCCATCGCCTTTTCCTGCCGCGAGACGCTTGTCGTGGAGGCCAGATGCGCCCCAGCGATCACGAGGGGGGAGACCGGCCATGGATCCGGGCTATGAAAGCAAGCGGAGGCACGGACGCCGGAGCGCCGCGGACATGCAGTGA
>DNLZ01000078.1 GCA_003488325.1 Planctomycetaceae bacterium | reverse complement strand
TGGGTAGGCGAAGGGGGTCGGCGAACGCTCGAGGAGCATTGGGCCGCGGCGGCCCACGCGACGAGACTTTTGCCGCCCCCGAGCCGGCGACACACGTATCTCGGATGCGATCTAGCGACTCGCCTCCGCGGTGGCCATCACGTAGGCGTGGCGCACGGGCACGTCGACGCTCGTACCCGACTCGGCGACGAGGCGCAGGCCCTGGTCCCGGAACTCGATCCTGGCGACACGGTCGAACGTGGCGGGCACGGGCACAGCACCCTGGATCGTGCGAAACTCCTTCGGCTTCGTGGCGTCGAAGTCATGCACCGTGCGGACGCCGCGATCCGCGAGGGCGTTCGCCCTGGTGGACGCGGCGAGACCGTCCGCGAAGGCACCGCAGATGTCCTCGAGGCCGAGGCAGTGGTTGCGACCATTCCAAGGCACCCCGTGCCGGCCGCCGTCCTCGATCCAGAAGAGCGTCGTGGGCAGCACGGCCGCATCGCGAAGCGAAAACCAGGCCCAGTGCTCCTCGGTGTTCACGGCCGCCGTCCACGCCGGATGCCCGCCGAGTGTCGCCGGATCGGCCACGACCGCGAGCAGGTCGGCGTATCCGGGGCGGGATGGAAAGTGCGCGCAGTCGGCGTCGGCGGTGTCCCTGAAGAGGCTCGGCACCCTGGCCAGATCGGTGAACGTCGCGTCGATGGCGAGCGACTGGTACTCGCCCGCGGTCGGATCGCTGAATCGGGACGGATTCGTCATGCCGAGCCGAAACGGGCTCACGGAGACGGCCAGCGCCCGCGGCGTCTTCGGCAGCGCGAGTGTGGCGTGATGGCCGACGGTGGACGGACCCGCGAAGCCGTGCACGACGTGCCGCGTGTACACGACCGGTTCGCCGGGCCGGACGACGAGCTCCTTCGTCACACGCCCCGGTCGCACCCTCGTCTCGAGCGACACCGTGAGCGTCTCCGCGCCGTCCGCGGCGCGCTCGCGGCTCGTGAACGTCCAGGCCTCCGTCGCCGTCTCGCCGTGCGGCGGATGCCGCTCCCCGCGAAACGCCTCGCCGTTCCCACCGAAGGGCAGGCAGAAGAAGTCGCCTCGCAGGGGCACGAGCACCGCGGCGGGCAGGTCGGCGAGGCCTTCCTCCTGCCAGGGGCTGATGTGGTAGGGACGGATCGGTCGCGTGGCGCCGCGGGCGAACGTCACCGGCGCCATGTGCCCGCCGAGCCGTGTGACGGCCACCTCGACGTCGTCGTTGGCGAGCACCCACGAGGGCTGGCCGTGAATGTCACGCAGGGCGTCCTTGTCCTCCGCGGACGCACCAGCCGAGCCGAGCATCGCTGCCATCGTCGCCACCCCCATGGTCGTCAGGATCGTGGACCGTCTCGCCTCGTCGAGCATGCGAATCCCTCCTCGCGTGCCGCGCACCCGGCGTTCGAACGGCATGAGCCGAACGACCGGGGAGCCGTGTCCGGCCCGAGCGCGGGAAGAGGGCAGAATGCCCGATCGAGAGGCGGCTGTCGAGCGCCGGCCGGGAAGGGGATGTCGGGGGCCCGCGAAGGCAGCCGCGAGGATGCGGCTCGGGTCACGGCATCAGCGGTCGTCGTACACCCGCGTCGTCTCTTCCTTCGTGATCGGCGCGGGCTGGTCCTCGCTCGTGAGCTGCACCTGCACGCGCTGATTGCCCGCGGCGCGGCCGCGGACCCGCACGCGATAGACGGCATCCTCCGCCGGCGCGAGCGTCGCGAGCGGCTCGAAAAACACGACCAGGTTCTCCACGCGGTGCCCCGCGGGGCCCTTCGCATCGACCAGTTCCAGATCGCCAAGCAGCGTCGCGGCGAGCTGGACGCCGGTCGCCGCCTTCGTGCCCTGGTTGCCCACGCGCACGACATACTCGGTGATCCCGGCGATCTCGATCGGATCCTCGCTGTCGGTGACCTCGAAGGCGAGCGCCGCCACGCCCTCGACCTCGCAGACATGCGTGACCTGCGCGGAGGGTCCGTCGGCGCTTCGAGCCGCGGCGAGGAGCTTCTGCGGACCGAGCTCGACCGGCATCACCACCACCTCGACCACGCCCGTCTCGCCCGGTGGCAGCTCCTCGAGGTTCCACAGGACGCGGTTCGTGCGGCTGTCGTGCCAGCCGGCGTTGTTGGCCCGCACGAACTTCATCCCCGGCGGCAGTTGGGCGGCGAGTTCCACCGCCCGCGCCGTCGCGGTCCCCGCGTTCACCATCGAGATCGCACAGGTCGCCGGGCGCTGGAGGAACCGGCGCGTCGGCATGGCGATCGCGATCTCGAGCGTGGGGGCCGTCACCTCGAGCTTCACGACCCGCTCCGTCTCGATGCCGCCGTCCGCTCGCGCGATGAAGCGGGCGGGGTGGACTCCCGGACCTGTGGTGCCCAGGACGAGATCGATCGACCGGGACTCACCGGGACGCAACTGGCCGACATCGAACTCGAGATCGCGTCCGGAGCGATGGGAGACGTTCTCGGGCAGCGTCCCCTCGAGGACCACCCCGGTCGCGATGCCGCTCCCCGGGTTCGTGACGGTGAGGGCGAGGCTCGCGTCGCGTCCGATGCGCACGGCCTCCGGCTCGCGGCATTCCAGCAGCAGCGCCGGCTTCGTCGCCCGCGAGCGCACCGACGCATCGGCCCGGAAGGTGACGCTGGCGACGCTGCCGATCTCCCCCTCGGTCTGCGGCATGAGTTCGACGACGACGCGGGCCTGGCCGCCGGGAGGCAGCTCGCCCAGCCGCCACAGGAGCGCGTCGGGCGCGTCCCCCGGGCTCGCCGGCGGGGTGGTGGTGACGAGTGCCGTGCCGTAGGGGATCGAGTCGCGGAGGACGACGTCGCGAGCGATCGCGCTGCCGACGTTGCGGAGGAGGATCTCGTAGCGTGCCGCCTTGCCCACCTGGATCTCGCGCGGGCCGCGCTTCTCGATCGCGAACTGCGGCGACTGGAGTCCGTCGAGCTGCGGCGGGCCGGGGCGTCCCTGGCCGTCGGCTCCACCGGCCGTGGCCACCGAGCTGCCGGGCGGACCGGCGTCCACG
>DNLZ01000115.1:4377-6091 GCA_003488325.1 Planctomycetaceae bacterium | reverse complement strand
CCCTGCGCCCGAAGTCCAACGATGGGCGCGGTTTTCGCGTGTCTGGGAAGACTGCGCGTTCTGCGCAATCCGCAGAGTTTTACAGATTCGCCCCGTGCGGCTAGCCTGCTACCGCTTTGTTTCCCCACGAAGTCTCGCGGACCACGGCACGACCGCCCGATGAGACAAGACACGGGTCCAGGGAGAAATGGAATGACTTGTTCGCGTCCGGTCGGGGGATTCATCATGGCGATCGGTGTGGGCCGAGGGGTGTCGCTCCGTGCGTGGGCCTGCCGCCTCCTGGCGGTGGTCATCGCCGTACTGGCGACCCCGGCGGTTGCGGCTGAAGGCTGGTTTTCCAGCTATGACGAGGCCATGGCGGCGGCAGAGCGGACCGGTCGGCCCGTGCTGACCATCTTCACCGGCAGTGACTGGTGCCCGCACTGCCGCACGCTGGAGCACAACGTCCTCGAGACCGACACGTTCCGCGACTGGGCGACGGATCGGCTGGTGCTGCTCATGATCGATCTGCCACAGCAGGGGATCTCGACCGAGGAGCGTCGAACCCGATCGAGGGTGTGCATTCGCTACGGCGTGCGGGTGTTTCCCAGTGCCCTCCTGATCGCCCCGGACGGCACCGCGATCGCCCTGCAGACGGGCTATACGGGGCAGACCGCGGCCACCTGGGTCGCGACGATGGCCGGCCACCTGCCCCCGCCCCCGGCCATGCGGGAGGCCCGCGTGGGTGAGGCGGTTTTTTCGTCGCTCGACGACGCCGTGGCCACGTCCCGTACCGCCCGTAAGCCGGTGCTCGTGATGGTCTCCCGCGCGGGGGACTCCGATGCGGCGACGACCGTGAGCTCGCTGATTCGCGACCCCGAGTTCGAGGCCCTGACCCGCGACCATTTCGTCGTCGCGTCGGTCCCGCAGCCCGCGGATGAGGTCGCCACGGACGAGGTCGGAACCCTGCTCGGGGGCGCGGACCTGCCGAACGAAGCGGTGGAGATCATCGTCACCGAGGACGGTCGGACACCGCTGTTCACCCAGTCGGGGCGTCAGCCGCCACACCGGGTCGTCACGGGACTGCGGCGGTTCCTGGCAGCCAGGCAGACCCACCGCTGGTAGGGCGGTTCGAAGCCACCGTCCAGGTGCCGGCTGGGCTGCTCACCGCCGGGGCCGGGGCGGGCTGCGAGTCGCGGGCAGTGTGGCGTCCGAGTGACTCCGCCACACCGCAGCCGCCGATGGGAAGCAGCATGAAGGCGGGCGCGGCGAGCCAGGGCAGCCAGAGCGGTGCCTCGAACCGACGCCCGGTGCTGCACGTCGCCCGTGTCGCAGCGGTGTTCATCGTGCGGTTTCCACGCGGCTGGTGCCGCTGATCACTCGGAACATGTGACGAACGAGCGTGCCGCCGCTTAGAGCGCATCCGAGATACGTGTGTCGCCGGCTCGGGGGCGGCAAAATCTCGTCGCGTGGGCCGCGGCGGCCCAATGCTCCTCGAGCGTTCGCCGACCCCTTCGCCTACCCGCCCTGGTCTGCCGCGTCATCGTTCCACCTGCGCACGACATGCTCTCACAGTGTTGCACGCGCCGCGGCCGGCGGCGGCTTGCCGACGGTCGGGCAGGCCGGAACCATCGCGGGCATGGCTCCCGCCGCGCTCACCCCGACTCGGGCAGGAACGTCGGGAACGCGATGCCGGTGCCCACGGGCGTCTCGCCCCGCGCCTGCGCGACATGCA
>DNLZ01000115.1:466-3984 GCA_003488325.1 Planctomycetaceae bacterium | reverse complement strand
GCGGCCGCGCAGCCCGTCGAGGGCCCGCCATGCCAGTGCCGTCGCCGTCGCCTCGTCGATCGCCACGCCGGGCCCGAGCATCGGGAACTCCGGCTGATGACTCGCCGCGAGAAACCCGGTCGGTCGGCCGTGCGGGTCGGCCGCCAGCCACACCCGATAGCCCGAGTCGGCTGACAGGAAGAACTCGTGGTCGGGCAGTCGCCGGATGCCGGAGAGCGCGTGCTCGAGTGCGGCGAGGGCGATCGCGTCGGCCGGCACCGCCGTCCGCACCGACGAGGTACCGTGCGGCGGTGGACCCGGCAGTCCCGCCGCCGGCACCTGCACCTCGAGATCCTGGTAGATCGTGCGGGGCGTGAAGCCGAGTCGGCTGTAGAGCGAGAACGAGTCGAGGTTGAGCAGACTCGACACGAGTCGTACCGGCCGGGCTGCTCGATCGGCCCGACCGAGCGCCTCCTGCATCATCGCGCGGGCCACGCCACGGCCCGCGATGTCGGGGTCGGTGGCCACGATGCCGATCGCATGGTGCGTCTCGCGCGGATGCACGAAGCAGATTCCGACGAGCCGACCCGACGCGTCGCGGGCGGCGATCTCCTCGCCCGGATCGAGGCGGCGATAGACCCGCGGAAAGATCCGGTAGGGCGTCGGGTCGGTGCCGAACCGGGCCCCCTGCCGCAGCCGGTTTTCGTACCACGCGTAGAGGGATCGCTGCAGGAGGGCTGCGACCTGGTCGTCGTCGGCCGCGTCGAGGGTGCCAAGCACGGTTGTCATCGCAGCAGGGTCCGATCGCGCGCGATCTGCGGCAGGATTGGCAGGATAGCTGCTTTTCTCCCTCGAGGTGACGCGGTAGGCTCCGCTCACGGGATGAGGGCAGACCCTGGGAGTGACGATCATGTCGGGAGTTCCACGCAGGGCCGTCGTGCTCGCAGCGGTATGCATCGCCACGACCATGTCCGCCCATGCACAGGAGAAGGCCGTGAAGCCATCCGCAGCGCCGCAGGTGCCGGCCGACGTCGCCGCCGCCGACCGCGTGTACGAACGTCGCACGGTCAGCATCGACGAGGGAGACGACGCGGTCTCCTTCGGCTGGCGGCTCCTGCGTCCGGCGTCGATCGAGCCGGGCCGCCGGTATCCCGTCGTGCTCTTCCTGCACGGCGCCGGGGAGCGGGGCGACGACAACGTGATGCAGCTCAAGTACCTCCCCACCTGGATGACCGAGCCGGCAAACCGCGAGCGATACCCCTGCTTCCTGATCGCACCCCAGTGTCGCACCGATGGTCGCTGGGCCGACGTGGCCTGGGCGGCCCGCGAGAGCAGTCCGCAGGCGTCGTCCCCGACGACGGACATGGCCGCGGCGATCGCGGCGCTCGACGCGGTGCTCGACCGAGAGCCCGCGGATGCGACGCGGATCTATGTGACGGGCCTGTCGATGGGCGGCTTCGGCACGTGGGACCTCGCGGCCCGCACGCCCGAGCGTTTTGCGGCGATCCTCCCGATCTGTGGAGGTGGGGACGAGCGCACCGCAGCCCGCATCGTCGCGCTCCCGACCTGGGTGGCCCACGGGGACGCCGACAAGGCCGTGGCGGTCGAACGTTCCCGCAGCATGGTGGCCGCACTCAAGGCGGCCGGGGGCATGCCGACCTACGTGGAGATGCCCGGTGTGGGGCACGACTCGTGGACGCCGACGTACCGCGACCCGGCCGCCCTCGACTGGCTCTTCCGCCAGCGTCGCGCCGCGGCCCGCTGACCGGAAGCCTCGCGGATTCCTGCCATGCCCCTCGTCGATCTCTCCCATCCGCTCGTGCACGGGCAGCCGACCTTTCCGTCGGACCCGAAGCTCTCGATCGTGCCGCACGGTACGACTGCCACGCTGCGCTACAACATCAGCCAGGTGGTGATGTCGACGCATCAGGGCACCCATCTCGACGCCATGTACCACTTCGTGGACGACGGCAGGACGCTCGACCAGATGCCGCTCGAGTGGTTCTACGGGCCGGCGGCGGTGCTGCGGATCCCCAAGGCGCCGCGCGAGGAGATCACGGCCGCCGACTTCCGGCCGCACGAGGCCCTGCTCGTGCCCGGCGCGAAGATCATCTACGAGACCGGCTGGCACCGGCGCTTCGGCCGGGAGGACTTCTTCACCGACTTTCCCTCGCTGACGCAGGAGGCCGCTCGCTACCTCGTGTCGCGCGGCATCCGCATGCTCGGCATGGACACGCCCACGCCCAGCCGCGACTGGTTCGAGGTGCACCACATCCTCCTCGCCAGGGAGGCCGAGATCGTGGTGGTGGAGTCGCTCGCCAACCTCGATGCGATCCCCGACCGGATCACCTTCATCGGCTTCCCGCTCAACTTCCAGGGCCGCGACGGCTCGCCGATCCGGGCGGTCGCGCTGGTGTGACGGAGACCGCCCCGCCGGCGGAGCTCAGTCGGTGAGCGAGAAGGGGGTGAAGTTGGTGTGGACGTCGAAGTAGTCCTCCTGCTCGACACGCTTGAGCCAGCCGACGATCAGGTAGGTCAGCGGCGTGAAGCAGACCTCGACGGCCACCTTCAGGAGCCAGTTGAAGAGCACCACGCTGGCGATCGTCTCGGCCTCCCAGACGTTCGCGAAGGCGAGCGGATAGAAGATCGCGCTGTCGATGAACTGGCCGACCGCCGTCGATCCGATCGTCCGCGTCCACAGCCAGCGGCCGCCGGTGAGCAGTTTCATCTTGGCGAGCACGAAGGAGTTGACGAAGTCGCCCACCCAGAAGGCGAGAACCGAAGCGGACACGATCCGCCAGCTGGCGCCGAAGCAGATCTCGAGCGCGGGCTGGAGTCGTTCGTTGAAGGGCTCGGCCGGGTTGACCGGCATCGCGATCACGAGCTGGCTCATGACGACGTAGAACACCATCGCGCCGAAGCCGGCCCAGATCACCTTGCGGGCCCGCGCGTAGCCATACACCTCCGTCAGCACGTCGCCGAAGATGTAGCTGATCGGGAAGAACAGGTTGCCCACCCCGAAGACGAGCGAGACGCCGAAGACCGTCACCAGGCACGACTTGCCGGGGCCGATCATGTTGGAGCAGAGCAGCACCGTGACGAACGCGGCCATGATCAGGTCGAAGTACCTGTAGTGCCGCGGGTTGCGGGTGTGTTCGGTCGTCATGGGCGGGATTGTGGAGACGGGGGTGTGAGCGTGCAACAGCAGGACCGCACGCCGCGTCCGCCCCTCAGCGCCGGATGAAGAGCGTCTGCCCGCTGCACGAGGCGAGCGCCGAGCCCCAGCAGGCCTCGACGAGTCGGGCGACGTCATCGGGCGCGAGCGTGTCGGCACTCGGAAAGTCGGGGAAGCAGTCCCTCAGCATCCTCGTCTCGACGGCCCCGGGGGCGACGGCGAACACGCGGATGCCGTGCGGCTTCCCCTCGTCGGCGGCGGCCTTCGTGAAGATGTTCACCCAGGCCTTCGCGCCGCCGTACACGGCGAAGCCGGGAAACGGGTCGATCGAGGCCACCGACGAGAGGTTGACGATCGTGCCGCC
>DNLZ01000115.1:0-145 GCA_003488325.1 Planctomycetaceae bacterium | reverse complement strand
CCCGCCTGCATCACCGGCCAGACCGCCCGCGTGCAGAAGAAGACCGACGCGACGTTGGCCCGCAGGCAGCGGTCGAACACGTCGTCGGTGGTGTCGGGAATCGGGGCCAGAGGGGCATCGCCAGCGTTGTTGACGAGGATGTCGA
>DNLZ01000179.1:15153-20903 GCA_003488325.1 Planctomycetaceae bacterium | reverse complement strand
GTCATCCGCAGCGTGAAGGCGTCGCCCGAGAGACCGAGCTTCGCGACCTCCGGCTCGAGGCTGTCGATGAGCCCGGGGAGCACCCGCTCGCTTTCGGCCACGGCCAGCCCGCAGGTGGGCAGCGCCACGCATGCCATGCTCCAGCGACGCAGGGTCGAGATCTCCTCCGACGTCTTGACGCCGTGGGCGTGGAGGATCTCGGCGATCCTCACGCGATCGGCGGCGTGCAGGTCGGTGAAGAGCAGGCTCTGATGCGCCGTGATCCGCACGCCCGGGCGGATGTCGGTGAGGATCCGCCGCAGGGCCGTCTTCAGCCGGAAGTCACCGGTGTCGTGGATGCGGCCGTTCTCGACGTTGAGGCCGTAGAAGAACCGGCCATCGCCCGTCGCGGGGTTGTGCGGATGCCAGCCGATGTGGTCGTCGAAGCCGTGGACGTCGGCCGGGTCGCACGGGGCCAGCGGCTTGCCGAAGTATTCCTCGACCTTCGCCCGAAATGTTTCGAGGCCGAGATTGTGGATCGTGTACTTGAGTCGGGCGACCTTGCGGTCGGAGCGGTTGCCGAAGTCCCGCTGCACCTTCACGATCGCCACGGCGATGTCGAGGACATCCTCCGGCGGCACGAAGCCGAGTCGCTTGGCGAGCGCGGGAAACGTCTTGGCGGCGCTCGGCGTCACCCCCATCCCGCCGCCGGCGAGCACGTTGTAGCCCCGGATCGTCGCTCCGTCGTGCACCGCGAGGAAGCCGAGGTCGTTGGCGTAGATGTCGACGCAGTTGTCCTCGGGCAGGCCGAAGGCCGTCTTGAACTTGCGGGGCAGATACGTGGGCCCGTAGATGGGCTCCACCTCGTGTCCGTCGGGACCGCCTCCTGCGAGCGTCTTCTCACCCGTCGCGTCGTCGGTGAGCCAGATCTCATGGTACGCGCGCGTGCGGGGCGCGAGGTGCATGGCGAGCCTCTCGGCCATCGCCATCATCTCGCCGCGCACGGGACTGTCGTGGATGGGCGCGGGGCAGCACATCACGTTGCGCTCGACGTCGCCGCACGCGGCGAGCGTGGAGAGCTGGATCTCGTTGATCCGTCGGATCGTGGCCTGGAGGTCTCCCTTCACGATGCCGTGGTGCTGGACACCCTGGCGGGTCGTGAGTCGTACGGTGCCGTTGCCGCACTCGTCCCCGAGGTCGATCTCGGCGAGCAGCTGCTCGGCCGTGAGCTTGCCGCCGGGGATGCGCGTGCGGACCATGAACGAGATCTGACGCGCGCTCTTTTTTCCGTCGGCCGACTTCGTACGGGCCTCGCGATCATCCTGCTGGTAGGTGCCGTGGTTTTTGAGGAGCTGGATCGAGGCCTTGCCGAATCCGGGCGTGCCGTCGGCAAGTTCCTGCGGGATGTCGCCGCGGAGGTAGTGGCTGGCGATCTTGGCCACTTCCACGGCGGAGGGTTTCGGGTCGGCGGCGGGATCGACGCCGGGGGTGGAGGAGTCGGCCATGACGCTGGATCGGGGGAAGGTGGGAGATTCCGCCCAGGTGGCGGGAAACCGCGGACGACACGCGGACACGACAGAATAGGGCATGGGGTCGGTCGCGGCGATACGAGCCGCCGGGCACGAGCGCGGGGGGCGGCCCCCGGGGTGCGAGACAAAACCGGTCGGCCGGTGGCTCCTTGTGGAAGAAGGCCGGGAGTGCGACAGGTGCCACCCACGCTTGCAGAGTCGCTGGCGGACGGCGACGCCGACGCGTTCGCCGCGCTCTACGACCGTCTGGCGGCGAGGCTCCTGGGAGCGGCCCGGACCATGATCGGCTCGGCAGCGGACGCGGAGGATGTCGTGCACGACCTGTTCGTCGACCTTGCCCGGGGGAGGGACCGGCTCGCCGCCGTCGCCGACCTGGAGGCCTACGTGTTCACGATGCTCAGGCACGCCGTCGGCCGCCGCCACCGCCGGGCCGTCACCGGCCGCAGGGTGCTCGTCGAGGTGGCGCATGACCGCGGCCGCCCGGATCACGCAGCCGCCTTCGCGCTGCCCGACGACGAACTGGCGGCGGCCGTGGCGGACCTGCCGCCGGAGCAGCGCGAGGTCGTGGCCCTGAAGATCGACGGCGGCCTCACCTTCGCGGAGATCGGCCGGGTCATGGGCACGAGCCTCGACACCGCCGCCAGCCGCTACCGCTACGCGCTGACCAAGCTCCGTCAGACGCTCTCACGGAGGGAGGAGCGATGACGCTTCACGATGGCATGCGCGATCGTGCGATCGAACGCCGCCTCCGGTCGCGGCCGGCGCTCGCGCCGTCAGCGGGGCATCGGTCGCGGGTGCTTGCCGCGGTGCGCGGCGCGCTCGATTCACGCCCCGCTGCCGAGGCTGTCGGCCGCCACCGTCTCGGTGGTGGCGGCGTACTCGCCCTCGCGGGCATGGCGGCGGCCATCGCGCCCCTGCTGATCGGACCCTGGTGGCTGAGTCTGGATGGGGTCGCGGGTGGCAGCGCCTGGTTCCGATCACCACGGCCGTCGCTCGTTGCCCACGCCCGGATGGTCGGCGTGGAACTTCCGCCGGATGCGCTGGCGGCGGTCGCTCCGGAGGATGCCAACGGCGAGCGGCGGCACCGGACGCACCCGACGGCGGTCGATCGGACCTCCACAGCGCCGGGAGAGGCGGCTGAACGGTGGTTGCGGATGCGGCACACACTCGTGAGGGAACTCTGATGGGGTACGCGCTGTTCTTTCTGGCCGTGGTGGCGGCCTGCCTGCTCTGGTCGGCGGCGTTCACGGCGGGAGCGGCTCGGGCCCAGCGGGCCTGGCTGCGCCGGCTCCTGCTTGGCGTGGCGGTGGTCGTCCCGATCGCTGCGCTGAGTCCGTGGGTGATCGCGACGTGGCTGCTCGCGTTCCGGCTCGCGATCGACACGAATTGGTTCGGTCCGACGGTGTCATGCGCCGTCGCTGCGCTCGTCGGTGGCATCTGGATCGTGGCGGCGGGGATGTCGCGCCGCCCGGATGGCACGCCGGCCGCCGCGGCATGGCCGGTCATCGGGCTCGCGGGACTCTTCGTGATCGCCAAGATGGTGGCGTTCGGGATCCTGCTCATCCTCGACAATGCGGTCGCGGCCCAGGCGCCCTATATGCGGCTGGAGGCGGCGTCGCTCATCCAGGCGCACCTCCCGCCGGCGGTGCCCGACGCGGAGAACGCGGCGCCGCTCTACCGCGAGGCCTTCACGCGGCTCGACACGGATGCCGCGGCACAGGCATCCACAGGACCACTCCCGCGGGGTCCGGCAGCCGACGTGACCGCCGAGGCGACGCGTGAGCTCCTGCGGCGCCATGCCGCCACGCTCGACCTGCTCCGCGCGGCGGCCGACCGCGACACCTGCCGCTTCGATCGCGACTGGACGCGGCCGTCGTTCGACATGATTCTGCCGGAGATCCAGGCGATGCGAAGCGCGGCGCGGCTGCTCGCGATTGCCGCGGTGTGCGCGGCGGCCGACGGCGACGTCCCGGCGGCCCTGCAGGATGTCGCGCGGATCACCCGGATGGGGCATCATGCCGCCAGCGAACCGCTCCTGATCTCCGGACTGGTCGGGCTTGCGATCGACGGTGTCGGTCTCGACACGCTCGCGCGCGTGCTGCCCGCCTGCACGCCGGACCATGCCGCGGCGCTCGCGGCCGCGGACCCCGTTGGATCGCCACCGACGCTCGTCCGCAGCATGTTCGGCGAGGAGGCCTTCGGTCTGGCGACGTTCGCCGACGTGGCCGACGCCCGCCTCGGGTTGACCAGCCTGCAGCAGGTGATGCATGCCGAAGCAGCCCAGCGCGGCCGGTTCGTCGGACGGCCGGGCGAGTTTCTCTACCGCGTCTTCCTGCTGCCGGCCGACATCGACGGCTACCGCCGGTTCATGCACCGCCAGCAGCAGTCCGTCGCCCAGTCGCGACCCTTCGCGGCCGTCCGCCAGGAGAACACCGCCGACGAGGAGGACATCGAGCGGCGGCGACCGGGCCTCTTGTCCGCGCTGATCATGCCCGCCCTCGGTCAGGTGCGGTTGCAGGCGTTCAAGGCCGAAGCCCGACACGCGGCGGCCGCCGCGCTCGTGGCTGCGACGCGGCAGCGGCTCGCGAGCGGACAGCTGCCCGAAACGCTCGAGGCGATCGACCGTGAGTGGCTCGCCGCGATGCCCGCCGATCCCTACACCGGCACGACGCTCACCGACCGCCAGCCGCTGCGGGCACGGTCGGCCGACGGCGCGCTCATGGTGTGGTCGGTGGGGCCCGACGGCGAGGACGACGGAGGCCCGGTGCCTGTCGGGGCGGACGCGGTCGAGGGCAACGACGACATCGGCCTGCGGCTGGAGTCGGCACCGGCCGCGGCCCGCTGACGCGCGGGGCAGTTGTCGGCGTCCGCCGTCCGCTACGGAAGGGCGATCCACTCGACGCGGTCGAGGTTGTCCTTGCCGGCCGCGCCCCCCACGAGGATCACACCCTCCTCGACTGGCACCATCCGGTGCACGATCCGCGGGCTGGTGCGGGCGACGCTCTGCCAGGTGCCGGCCTGCTCGTCGAGCGCGAGCAGGCTGCCGTCGGCGACGCTCGCGAGAAGTCGGCCGTCTGCGACACAGGCCGCCGGTGCGAATCCGTTGACGCCACCCGACGGAAGATCGGGGCCGCGGCTCCACCTGCCGGTCACCGGATCGAAGACGTCGACCTGCGTGCTCACCTCTTCGCTGTCGGTGAAGCCGCCGATCACCCAGAGGCGATCGTGGAACGCCGTCGCGATGAGGGCTCGCCGCGTGAAGGGCTGGGGGATCGAGCGCCACTCGGGCGTCGCGGCCGTGAGGTCGAGCGCGGCCATGGTCTCGCACCACGTCTCGCCGCCGTCGGCACCGAGCATGTTCCAGCCGCCCACGGCGTAGAGCGTGTCACCGAGCACGACGAGGTCGTGCGACGACCGCGGCTCGGGGAGCGGCGGCAGGTCGGTCCACCGGCCCGTCGAGGGATCGAAGCAGGCCGCCGCGGCGATCGAGTGATTGTCGGCCTCGTCGCCCGGTGCGTTGCGTGGATCCATGCCGCCCACGCGGTAGATCCTGCCGGCGTGGGTCGCGAGGTTCATGCCCTGCAGTCGCGGGCCGGCGGCGAGTTCCTGCCAGGCGGCCTGCACCCCCGCGTTCGTGCCCGTGGCCGCTGAGCCGGTCGCGGCACGCAGCGGCAGCCGATGAAACCGCCCGCTGACGGCCTCGGTGGAGTAGGTGTGCACCGGCGCGATGTGGCCGCCGTAGACATAGAGAAATCCGTCGCTGGCCACGGCACCCAGGCTGCTCGAAGCCTCGGGGAGCGGTGGCAGGAGTCGCGTGAGGCTCAGCGATGCGGGGTCGGGCCGTCGCAGGGCGTCATCCTGCCGAGTCTCGTTCGCGGGCTCATCACCTGCGGCATCGAGCCCGGGAATCGTGCAGACGACCGTCGGATAGTGCCGCACCTGCGCGTAGGGCTTGCCGGCGTGTTCGCCGGCCACATGCTCCACGTACCGGGCCCAGGCGCCATACCGGCCGCTGGCCGTGAAGGCGGGCGAGAGTCCGTCGGGGCCCGTCTTCACCTTCTCGTGCGCGCCGTCCGGCAGGATCACGGTCACGTCGGCTTCGGCGACCGGCCGGCCCTCCGCCTCCACGAGGAACCGCACCGCGCCGGGTGCGCCTCGCGGCACGATCCGTGGCGCCGGATCAGCGGCCGGCGCGGTGTTTGGCGCGTTGGCCGGTGCGAACGGATCGCCGAGGATCGCACG
>DNLZ01000179.1:3292-14818 GCA_003488325.1 Planctomycetaceae bacterium | reverse complement strand
AGGGCTCCGTGCCGCCGCGCGTCATGACGCCGTAGTCGAGCCGGCCACCCACGCTCGTCACGCCACCGGGAAGGTCGATCACGCATCCGGTGCCACGGGCGCGGACGCGCAGGGGCGAAATCCGGCCGTCATGCGACCGGCCCTCGAGCACCATCGTCTCGAGCGGCGCGTCGTCGACGTCGGGATCGGCATCGAGCGATTCGCTGAAGACGACCTCGGCTCGCAGGCCCCGGTCGTCGGGCACCACGAACACGAAGTGGGCCCGTGCGGGAACGGCAAGGACCGCCGCCCACCCAGCGAGCGTGATCACGATCGGTCGCAGGCGCACGTCCATGAGATCCTCGGAGAGGAAGGTACGTCATCCATCGATGCCACACGGCGGCTCACGGGGACGACCGCCCTCCCGCGGGATTGTTCGCCGTGCCCGGGCCGATGGTGGCTGTCCTCTGCCCCGACAGGGCGATCGAGGGTCGTGTCAGGGCTTTGCCGGGAGATCGAAGTCGCCCGTGCGGTCGCGCCAGGCGCAGTGAATGTGGTTGGCCGGGTTGCCCTCGGCATCGGGCTGGACGTTGACGAACTCGATCACGAACGACGGCCCCTCGACCACGTAGGCGTGGCCGATCCCGGGCTCGAGCGCGCCCGACCATGCGAAGTGAACGTCGTCCCACCCATGGTGCACGGCGCCGGCGGTCGCGGGGCCCGATTCGATCAGACGGAGGCGTTCGGTCGCCACCTCCGGCGGCATCGCGGCGCAGTAGGTCTCGACGAGCCGCCGCACAAGGGACTGCTGGTCGGCCGCGAGCGCCGCATACGGGATTCCCGCCGGCGCCGTGAGTGGAGGCTGTGGTTCACCGGCGGCCCTGATTTCCTTCGGCGCGTCCGTGGCGACGATCGCCCGCTTCCTTTGTCCCTCGTCGAGCGAGCGGACGAGGTCGAAGGCGAGCGTCTCCTCCGCGGCAAGCACGCGGAAGCCGGCGTCGGGCAGGCCCGCGAAGGTCGTCTTCACGACGGCCGGGTTCGCCCCCATGAACTGGGGCGTCGAGTCGACGAGCCGGCCGTCGCGCACCGTGAAGTTGAGCGAGAGGTGATGCCCCTCGACCGACAGGCCCCAGGTGCCCTCCGGGGCGGGCGTGCCGAAGATCGTGAAGTAGTACCGCTTCGGATCGCGGATGTTCTTCGCCTTCTCCCCCTCGAGCAGCCGCAGGATCTCGTCGAGCCGCATGATGAGCACCGACTTCTCGTAGCCCACCTGCGACACGGCCGCCCGCAGGAGCTGGAGCGCCGCCCGCTCCTGGAGCGGCGTCATGTCGCGCAGCTGGACCCCCTTGCGGTCGTTCTTCGGGATGAAGTGCCAGCCCGTCCGGGACTCATCGCCGAACGGTTTCGTCGCGCGGGCCCGCTGGTCGGCGTCGAGCGTGCCGAGCCAGGCGACCGCCGCCGAGGTCATGCCCGCAGCCGTACCCGGATCGAGTGCGGCCCGCGTCAGCGGGACCGCCGCGAGCAGGATGACGGCACATCCGCACGCACAGAGCGACGACGAGGGGCGGCGAGCGACCATGGGTTCTCTCCGATCGGGTTCGCGGGCGGTGACGGGCGCTGCCCCGGCCGAGTCAGTGTCGATGCCGGCCGGGGTCGCGGTCATGGTGGGCCTGGTCGACGTGCACGTGCACCGTCGGCCGCGCCTCAAAATACCGGCTCCACGCCTCGTCCGACACCCCGGCGCCATCGAGGTAGAGGTTCCACAGCCCGTCCATCCGGGCGAGGACGTCGAGTCCCGCATCCCCGATCGGCACGTCGATGAGGTGCAGCGAGCGCAGGCCGGCAAGCGATTGCACGGCCTCGCAGACCTCGGTCCCGCTGCCGCGCACCCCGCCGAGCCTCAGGGCCCGCAGCCCCGGCAGCCGAGCGAGCGCCCGCACGCCAGCGGCCGTGCACGCCGCCTGCGGCACGTTCAGGTCGCGGAGGGTCTCGAGGCGCGCGAGCGCCTCGAAGCCCTCGTCGGTGAGCGGTGACTCACGGAGCACGAGCCGCTCGACGTCGGGCAGTGACACGAGGATCGTCGCGGTCCGATCGTCGGCACGCCCGACCTGGAGGTCCAGCACGCGCAGGCCCCGCAGGCCGCGCAGCTTCTCCCACTCGGCGGCCGACAGCGGAGTGGTGGCCTGGATCGTGGCGGTGTGGCCGGCCCTCACGGCCTCCACCTGCTCGACGACCGACGGGACCGGCTCGCCCGACGAAGGCGGCGCATCACGGCAGCCCGCCAGCACGACGATGACCGCGCACACGATGCCCGACGTCGTCGATCGCATGTCGTCGGCAGCGGTGTCAGGGAGGCGGCGGGCCGACGGACGCTTCGACGCCGGAAAGCCGCCGGCGGTGGCACACGCGTCCAGGCGCGTGAACCGGGAATGCCGAAGAACGGACGATCATGCGGCGACCCTGCATAGGAACCGCCCGCTCACGCGAGCACGTCGCGGATCGGCTCGACGTGCTCGACACCGACGAGCTTCTGATCGAGGCCGCCGAAGAAATAACTGAGGCGGTTGGGATCGAGACCGAGCAGATGGAGGACGGTGGCGTGAAGGCTCTTCACGTGGAATCCCGGCTTGTCGCCGTTCCCGTGGCCCGGCCCCGGTGTGATCGCCGCGGAGCCGATCTCGTCGGTCGCGCCCACGCTCACACCCCCCTTGATGCCGCCGCCGGCCATCCACATCGTGAAGCCGAAGGCGTTGTGGTCGCGCCCCGTGCCCTCGGCATATTCGGCCGTCGGCTGCCGGCCGAACTCGCCGCCCCAGATCACGAGCGTGCTGTCGAGCAGACCCGAGCGCTTCAGGTCGGTGAGCAGGGCGGCGATCGGCTGGTCGGTGTTGCCGGCGTGGAACTCGTGGTTTTTGACAAGGTCGCCGTGCGCGTCCCAGTTGTCGTCGTTGTGGGCACCGCCCGAGTAGAGCTGCACGAACCGCACGCCCCGCTCCACGAGCCGCCGGGCCAGGAGGCAGCGACGGCCGAAGTCGGCCGTGCGGGGCTGGTCGAGGCCGTAGAGCCGCGTCGTCTCCTCGGTCTCGCGCGAGAGATCCACCGCCTCCGGCGCGTGCTCCTGCATCTTCCAGGCGAGCTCGTAGGAGGCGATCCGCGCGGCGAGTTCGCTGTTGTCGCCGCGCGAGAGCAGGTGGGCGGTGTTGGTCTCGCGCAGGGCGTCGAGCATCGCGCGCTGGGCCTCGAGCGGCATGTCGTCGGGGGGCGCGAGGTCGAGGATCGGCGCTCCCTTGCTGCGGAGGATCGTGCCCTGGTAGGTCGCCGGCATGTAGCCGCTCGACCAGTTCTTCGCCCCCGAGATCGGACCGCCGGTGGGATCGAGCATCACGACGAAGCCGGGGAGGTTCTCGTTGACGCTGCCGAGGCCGTAGTTCGCCCAGGAACCGAGGCAGGGCGCGCCGCTCTGGATCTTTCCCGAGTTCATCTGCAGCATCGCCGACCCGTGGATCGGCGAGTCGGCCGTCATCGAGTGGATGAAGGCGATGTCGTCGACGTGGCGGGCGACGTGCGGAAACAGATCGCTCACCCACTTGCCGCACGCGCCGTACTGCTTGAAGGCCCACTTGGGCCCGACCGCCCGGCTCTCGCTCCGTTCGCCGCCACGGCCCTTCGTCTTCACCTTGATCGTCTTGCCGTCGAGCGGATAGAGGTCCGGCTTGTAGTCGAACGTGTCGACGTGGCTCGGGCCGCCGTACATGAAGAGGAAGATCACGCTCTTCGCCTTCGGCGCGAACATGGGGGGCCTCGGCGCGAGCGGATTCGCGAATGGCATGCCCGTGGCGGCGTGCGTCTGTCGTGCGAAGAAGCCGTCGTCCAGCAGGCCGGAGAGGGCGAGGCCGGTGAACGACGCCCCGGCCTCCCAGAGGAACTCGCGGCGCGTGCGGCGGCAGAAGGCCGCGCGGGGTGCGGGCGTGTGGGCGTCGCGCATCCGGTCGTCTCCCGGTCAGTCGAGGTAGGCGAACTCGTTCGTGTTCAGCAGCAGCAGGCAGAAAAGCTCGAGCGCCCGGCCGGGAGCGACCCCGTCGGTGCGTTCGAGATCGTCGATGAGGGCCACGCCGCGGGTCACCTCGGCGTCGGTCGCGGGACGCACGAGCGCCACCTCGATCGCGCGGCGCACCATCGCCGCATCCTGATCGGCATTGGTGCCTCCCGCCTCGCGTCTGACCCGCTCGGCGAAGCGACGGGCCTGCGCGTGCAGGAAGTCGCCGTTCATCATGCCGAGGGCCTGCGTGGGCTGCGTGGTCGTGAAGCGCACCGGGCAGGAGGAGTCGGGGTCGGCCAGGTCGAAGTCCGCGAGCAGCGGCGTCAGGAGCGACCGCTTGACGTGGATGTAGATGCTGCGGCGGGCCTGCTCGGCCGCGGGCGAGTCGCCCCAGCCGCTCCCCGGCCGCGACTGCGTGGCGAGCACGGCCTGCGGCATGGTGGGGTAGATGGCGGGCCCGAACATCTTCGGATTGAAGGCGCCACTGGCCACGAGGATCGAATCGCGCAGCTGCTCGGCGGTGAGCCGCCGCATGTCGAACCGCCAGAAGGCGTCGTTGAGCGGATCCCTCGCCAGCCCGTCGGGAACGCCCGTCGAGGCGGCGCGATAGGCGCGGGACATGAGGATCGTCTTGTGGAGGGCCTTGAGCCGCCAGCCGCCGGCCACCAGCTCGCCGGCGAGCCAGTCGAGGAGCTCCGGATGCGTGGGCGGGTCGCCCATGAGGCCGAAGTTGCTCGCGCTGCGGACGATGCCGCGGCCGAAGTGGTGCTGCCAGACGCGGTTGGCGATCACACGTGCGGTGAGCGGGTTGTCCGGAGCGGTGATCCAGCGCGCGAGGGCCATGCGCCGTCCCGTGGAGCGGCCGCTGGCGGGAGGCGTGATCGCCGGTGCGGGCGGCGCGAGGATCGCGGGAAACGCGGGCACGACGCGGTTCGCGGCATCGGGCTCCGCATGGGGATTGCCGCGATAGAAGACGAACGTCTCGGGGGCGCTCGGACCGTGCTCGGTGACGACGAGCGCCTTGTCGACGGGCACCCGCTCCTTCTTGAGCCGCTCGAGCGCCTTGACCCGCTCGGTGTAGTCACGCATCGCCTCGGCACCGAGCACCCGTTCCCCTTCGGCGCGGATCGCCCTCGCCAGGTCGGGCGTGACATCGCGTCCTGCAGTGGACACGGCCGAGAGCAGGCGCCGCTCGACGCCCGGACCCGACCAGCCCACCGTGAGGCCCTTGCCGTGGTGGCCCTGGAAGTAGTCGAGACGGATCGTCCGGCGTCCGCTCGCCAGGCGCACGGTCGCCGTCTTCGGGCTCCCCTCGCCGTGGATGCCGTCGTACTCGAGCACCACGCGGCCGTCGATCGTGAGCCGTGACCCGTCGTCGGAATCGAGCGAGAACGTGTAGTCGCCGTCGGCCGGCACCTTGAGGAAGCCCGTGAACACGTAGCCGAAATTGTCGGGCCGCAGCGACGGGGCCGCGGCGATGTCGAAGAGGCCGCCGGGGAGCGGGCCCTCGTCCTCGTGCTTCAGCTCGTCGAACGCCGGCAGGCTCCGCCACGCATCGCGGTAGAAGCGGAACGCGAGGTCGTCGAGATCGCCGCCGGCCGGTCCTGCGGCCTCCCGCCGCAACGCCTCGCGGAAGCGGTGCTCGACCGCGGTCACCGCGGCCTGCGCCTCGTCGCGGCGGCGCTCGAGGTCCGCCGTCCTCTCCTCGTACGTGCGTCGCGCGTCGGGACCGTCGAAGAGCGGCCGCTCGATCTGGTCGCCGCCGTTGCCCATCGGCGTGATGTTGTGGAAGAAGGCGAGCATCGCGTAGTAGTCGCGCTGCGGGAGCGGGTCGATCTTGTGGTCGTGGCAGCGGGCGCAGTTGAGCGTCAGCCCGAGGAAGACCTGCGACGTGGTCGAGACGATGTCGTCGAGCCCGTCGTACCGCGCCTGGAGCCGATCGGCCGGCTCGTCGTCCCAGAGGCCGAGCCGGTAGTAGCCGGTGGCGACGAGGGCGTCGTTCGTGACGTCCTCCAGCTCGTCGCCGGCGAGCTGCTCGATCACGAACCGGTCGTAGGGCTTGTCGTCATTGAGGGAACGGATGACGTAGTCGCGATAGCGCCAGGCGTGGGGCTTCGCGCCGTCGCGTTCGAAGGAGTTGGTCTCGGCGAAGCGCACGAGGTCGAGCCAGTGGCGGGCCCAGTGCTCGCCGTAGTGGGGCGACGCCAGCAGGCGGTCGACGACCTTCTCCCAGGCCGACGGCGTGGCGTCGTCGAGGAACGCGCGCACCTCCCCCTCGCTCGGCGGCAGTCCGGTGACGCCATACGTGGCGCGTCTCAGGAGCGTGGCCTTGTCGGCCTCGGGCGTGCGGGGCAGTCCACGGGCGGCAAGGCCCGCGTCGATGAACGCGTCGATCGACCCTGTGCCCCCCGGCTGGACGACGGGGCGGAAGGCCCAGTGCGCCTGCCACTCGGCACCAGCCTCGATCCAGTCGCGCATCACCGCGACTTCGGCCGCGGACAGGGCCGGCCCCTCCGGCGGCATCCTGAGGTCGGGATCGTCCGACGTGATCCGGGCCATGACCGCGCTCGCCGCAGGGTCGCCCGGCACGAGTGCGGTCGCACCACTGTCGAGCGCCGCCGTGGCCCGCGCCCGGTCGTCGAGGCGAAGTCCGGCCTCCTGGGTGTCAGGGCCGTGGCATGCGATGCACCGTCGGGCCAGGAGCGGCTGCACCTCGCGGGAGAAGTCGACTGGCAGCGCCGGTCGAGGCGCGGTCACGGCACCGCACACGATGGCCCAGATGCCTCCGAGCACCCATCGCGCCGAGCCTGACATCATGTGCGCCACGCGGATGGGAGGATTCGGCCGGACCAGGAAGCGGCGATCAACCACCCGGAAGTATATCCCCGTGCCACGTCCCCCGCCGCCCGTGCAGGATGCCCCGGGCGCTCGACGCGATCGACTGCGGAGCCCGTCGCAGCCACCATGACGCCCCCGCGCCGGGGGTCACAGGTCGTAGTAGAGGCAGAACTCGTAGGGGTGTGGGCGGAGTCGCATCGGCGCGATCTCCCGGTCGCGCTTCCATGCGAGCCACGTGGCGATGACGTCGTCGGTGAAGACGTCGCCGCGGAGGAGGAAGTCGTGATCCGACTCGAGCGCGTCGAGCGCCTCCTCGAGCGAGGCGGGCGCCTTGGGCACGTCGGCGAGCTCCTCCGGCGGCATGTCGTAGATGTCGCGATCGAGCGGGTCGCCGGGATGGAGCTTGTTCTGGATGCCGTCGATGGCGGCCATCAGGATCGCCGCGAAGGCGAGGTAGGGATTGCACGTCGGGTCGGGGCAGCGGAACTCGAGACGCTTCGTCCGCGGGCTCGCCGAGTACATCGGGATGCGGCAGGCGGCCGACCGGTTCCGCTGTGAGTAGGCCAGGTTGACCGGCGCCTCGAAGCCGGGCACGAGCCGCTTGTAGCTGTTGGTCGTGGGGTTCGTGAGCGCGAGGAGCGCGGGGGCGTGGCGGAGGATGCCCCCCATGGCGTGGAGCGCCATCTCGGAAAGACCCGCGTAGCCGGTGCCCGCGAAGAGCGGATGGCCGTCCTTCCAGAGCGAGATGTGGGTGTGCATGCCGGAGCCGTTGTCACCGTGGATCGGCTTGGGCATGAAGGTGGCGGTGCGGCCGTGACGCCGGGCCACGTTCTTCACGATGTACTTGTAGAGGCACATCTGGTCGGCCATGCGCACGAGTTCCTGGTAACGCATGTCGATCTCGCACTGCCCCGCCGTGGCCACCTCGTGGTGCTGTGCCTCCACGTCGATCCCGCACTGGATCATGGTCTGCATCATCTCGTTCCGCAGATCCATCAGCTGGTCGGACGGCGGGCACGGGAAGTACCCCTCCTTGTGCCGCAGCTTGTGCCCGAGGTTGGGCGCTTCGGTGCGGCCGCGATTCCACTCCGCCTCGATCGAATCGAGGTGGTAGAAGCCTTCGTGCGCGTTCTGGTCGAACCGCACGTCGTCGAAGACGAAGAACTCGGCCTCGGGCCCGATGAAGCAGGTGTCGGCGATGCCGGTGCTGACGAGGTAGTTCACCGCCTTGCGGGCCACGTTCCGCGGATCCCGCGAGTAGTCCTCACGGGTGATCGGATCCTGGACGGTGCCGATCATCACGAGCGTCGGCAGTTCGGCGAAGGGATCGACGAAGGCGGTCCCGGGAGCGGGCACCACGAGCATGTCGCTCTCGTTGACGGCCTGCCAGCCACGGATGCTCGAACCGTCGAAGCCGAGGCCGTCCTCGAACGTGTCCTCCTCGAGCTTGCCGACCGGGATCGTGAAGTGCTGCCACGCTCCGAAGAAATCGGCGAATCGCAGGTCGACCGCCTTGACCTCCTTCTCGCGGCACATCGCGAGCACTTCGCGGGGCTTCATGGTGGGCTCCTCCGGGGAAGCCCACATCATACGACGCGGGGACACGCCGCCCGTCGCGAGGAGTCGGGACGTCTACGGCTCCACCGGGCCGGCGTCGAGTCGTGCCCGGCCCGTGACGCCGCGCTCGAGGTGCAGGCGACCCACGAGAACGCCGCCGCGAACAGCGACGACGAGGGTGGCCTGCGCGTCGGCGAACCCGGCGACGGGTGCGTAGGTTCCGGCGTCGATCCTCCGGGCGAAGCCCCGGTTGCCCGACACCGGGCCCTCGACCCGATCGAGCCACTCGACCCGATGGGGTGGAAGTTCGCGCGTCGTCACCTCCGAACCGCCGACGACCGGGATTGCATCGAGCCGCCAGGTGTGGCACGCCGGTCCAGTCGGCAGGCCGGGGTCCTCGAGCAGCAGGTCGTAGTGCCGCCCGGCGGGGTCTTCGGGATGGCCGGTGTGCTCGAGGAGGGCGAAGCGTGGCATACGGAGCCGGTGGGCCAGGGCATCGGGACGCGTGCGGCGTTCGTTCCCGGGCGATGCGCCGGTGTCAGCCGATCGTACCGATGCGGATGCCCGACATGACAGGTGGCGTGACGCGCCGTGTCGCCGCGTTGCCGGCGGCATCGGCGAGGGTGCCGCCACCGATCGTTCTCCACAGCCGCAGTGGCCGGGGCGAGGCGGATCCGTCGGTCGCCTGCACGACGTATTCGAACGTGAGCGTGCGTGCATCATCGCTCGACGAGAGGTACGTCGCCCGCCGCAGTCCCGCGGAGCCGGGTGCGACGGAAAGCGAGAGGTACGGGGTGCCGCCGACGTTCACCGCCTCGTCGAACGTCACGCTGAACCGGAGCGCCTCGCCGGCGGCATAGAGGCGACGTGCCGGGAGGCCGACCGGTCCGGCCGCGCGCGGCGGGGCGGTATCGATCGACACGCCCTCGAGCGGGGCATTCGCGATGGCTTCGGGCAACGCGGTTGCGAGGCGCGTACCGTCGGCCGCCGTGATGCCGGACCGGCCGGCGACGCGGATCGCCGTGCCGAGCCGCACCTCGTCCGCCGAGATCGACCGGCCCACCCGATAGGTGAACTCGAGATCGGTCGTGCCGCTGCCGCCGGTCAGCGGAGCCTGGACGGTGCGGCTCCCGACGACGAGCGGCAGCGTGGGCCTGCCTGTCACGGAAGCGGGACTCGACACCTTGAGGACGATGGTCATCGTCGCACCCGCGCGGTAGGAGGCCGGCGCGGGAGACATGATCGATTCCACGACGAACGCGGCCTCCGGCGGCGGATCGGAGGGATCCGCCGGGTCTGGGGGCTCGGTGCCGAACGCGCCGTCGAAATCGAGCTTCACGTTCCGGTCGCCGCTGATCGAGACCTGCGTGGCTGCGGTCGACTCCGTGCCTCGGGAAAACACGACGCTGTAGCTGCCGCCGGCGAGCGGCAGCGCGTAGCCGCCGCTCGGACCGGTCGTCGTCGTGAAGGTCCTGCCGGCCGCCGAGGTCGCCGTCACGACGATGTCGGCGAGCCCCTCGCCCACCGTGTAGAAGCGGTCGGCCACGACCGTGTCGGTGAAGGCCACACCCGTCAGGGAGGCGCGGGTGCCGATGCCGAAGTTCTCCACGACCATGCTCGCGTTGTACGTGTCACCATCGGTCGTGAACTCGCCGAAGCGGACGCCGGGGCCGATCTCGCGGTAGTCGGCACGGAGCAGGTTGCGACGATGCCCGCTGCTCAGGAAGAGTCCCTCGTGTCGCTCGAGCGTGTGGGCGACCTCGTCGATCGCGCCCGTGCTGCCACCCCACGCGATGTTCTCGCCGACACCACCGCCGTAGCCCAGGGCGGCGGCGCGGCTGGTCGGGCTGCGTCCCTCCGGCGTGTCGTGCTCGAAGTAGTCGCGGTCGAGCATGTCCTGGGCGTGCCGTCCGGCGGCCTCGATCAGGATTGCATGGGGCGCGAGCGGCTGCTTGGGCGCGGTGGAGATCGTGCCGGCCGCGAGCCCCTCGTTGAGACCGATGCCGAACCGCTCGGCCTCAGCCTGCGGCGCGGCGCGGGCGCGATTGATCAGCTCCAGGAGCAGCTGCTCGTGCGGCGTCAGCACGACCGTGAGCAGATGGCGGGGCTCGAGATGTTCCGCACCGAGCGGCCGGGGGGTGCTCCTCCGGCGGCGTCTCCCACGCTCCGTCGCCAAGATCGCCGAACCCATGGCGTTCATGCCTCAGCTGCCCCCTTCGACGATCCTAGGCACGCGGGGAAGCCCGGGGCAAGCACGGGCCGCGGGATCAATACTCGTCGCCGCCACCCGCGGTGCCGGCGGCGGCGGCGAGCGGCTTCGGCTTGTGGCGGACGGCGCGGCGGGCGTTTTCGTCACGGAGCCGCTCGATCGCCGCCTCGAGGCTCATGGCCCCGAGGTCACCGTCGACGCGGTCACGCAGGCTCACGGTGCCGGCCGCCTCGTCCCGGGGCCCGCAGACCACCATCATCGGAATGAGGTCGAGCTGGGCGGTGCGGATTTTGGCACCGAGCTTCTCCGCCGCCGCGTCGAGGCCCGTCCGGAGTCCGGCCGCCTCGAGCCGCGCCTTCACGGCCTGCGCGTACGCGGCGCTCTTTTCGCTCACCGGGATCACCCGCACCTGCTCCGGTGCGAGCCAGAGCGGAAACGCGCCCGCGAAGTGCTCGATGAGCACTCCCACGAACCGCTCCATGCTCCCGAGCGGGGCGCGGTGGATCATGACCGGCCGGTGCTTCGCGTTGTCGGCCCCGATGTATTCGAGGTCGAACCGCTCGCCGCTCGGCAGGTTGTAGTCGAGCTGCACGGTGCCGAGCTGCCACTCGCGGCCGAGGGAATCGTTGATCACGAAGTCGATCTTCGGTCCGTAGAAGGCCGCCTCGCCCGGCTCGGGCTCGCACCCGGGCAGATTCATGCGCCGTGCCACGCGCTCGATCGCCGCCTCCGCCTCGTCCCAGCGTTCGGGCGGCCCCACGTACTTGTCGCTCGCGGGATCGCGGAAGCCGAGCCGCACGCGGAAGTTCTCGAAGGCGAGCTTCTCGAGCACCTCGAGCGTGAAGCCGATGCAGCCCTCGACCTCCTGCTCCACCTGCTCGGGCGTGCAGAAGATGTGCGCGTC
>DNLZ01000179.1:863-2911 GCA_003488325.1 Planctomycetaceae bacterium | reverse complement strand
ACGGTCCCGAACTCGGCCAGCCGCAGGGGCAGCTCGCGATACGATCGCGGCCGCGCCTTGTAGATGAGCGTGTGGTGGGGGCAGTTCATGGGCTTGAGCAGGTACTGCTCGTCGTCGGCCATCACGATCGGCTTGAACTGGCTGTCGGCGTAGTAGGGGTAGTGGCCGGAGATCTTGTAGAGATCGACCTTGCCGATGTGGGGCGTGTAGACCGGTTCGTAGCCGCGGGCGGCGAGCTCCTCGCGCACGAACGACTCGAGCGTCGCCCGCAGCGTGGCGCCCCTGGGCATCCAGAGCACGAGGCCCGAACCGACGAGCGGGCTCGTCGTGAAGAGGTCGAGCTGCTTGCCGAGCACGCGATGGTCGCGGCGTCGCGCCTCCTCCAGCGCCGCGAGATGGGCGTCGAGATCCTCCTGGGTGAACCAGGCGGTGCCGTAGAGCCGTTGAAGCTGGGCGTTGTTCGCGTCCCCCTTCCAGTAGGCGCCGGCGATGTTCGTGAGCTTGAAGGCGCCGATGCAGCCGGGGCTGGGCACGTGCGGGCCCCGGCAGAGGTCGACGAACTCACCCTGGCGATAGAAGGAGAGGGTGGGATGCTCCGCGAGGCCCGTCTGGATGTGCTCGACCTTGAGCGGCTGCACGAGGTCGCGGACGATCGCGACGGCCTCGTCGCGCGGCACCTCGACCCGCTCGAAGACCTCGTCGGCCGCGATGATCCGTCGCATCTCCGCCTCGATGGCGGGCAGGTCGTCGTCGGTGATCGGCCGGCTCGCCCGCATGTCGTAGTAGAAGCCCTCGCCCACGGTGGGGCCGAAGGCGAGTTCGACCCCTTCGAAAAGCCGCATGACCGCGCGGGCCATGACGTGGGCCGCCGAGTGACGCATCACCCCGAGCGCCCGCGGGTCGCCCGCGAAGAGCGGCTCGACGGCGGCGGTGCCCTCGGCCGGCAGCATCGCGTCGAGGCCCACGACCTTCCCGTCGAGGAGCGCGGCGATCGGCGTGCCCCGTCGCTTCGGGGCCGTGCCCGTGTCGCGCACGACGCAGTCGGCCACGCGGGATGGCGAGGGCAGATCGAAGGTGGAGCCGTCGGGGAGGCGAACGGTGGGCATGGCTGGCGTGATCGACGTGGTCGATGTGGGAAACGACGGGGCGTGCGTCACGGCGACTGCGCGACGAATCGCCCGGAGCGTATCTGCCTTCATGCGGGAGGGGCAAGCCACGTGCGGCGGGCCGTCGAGGGCGCGGTGGCTTGACTGCACTGCGGTCCCGCGCGAGACTTCAGCGTTGCGGGACCCGGGCGATTAGCTCAGTTGGTTAGAGCACCAGCTCGACAAGCTGGGGGTCATAGGTTCGAGTCCTATATCGCCCACTAGGCCGTTTTTCTCGACCGGCCTGATGTCCGAGGAACCCGCGGTAACGCCTGTGGTGGCCGCGGGTTCCATCGTTTCGTGCGGCGCGGTGCTTTCCGGCGCGGACGCCTGCGGAGATGCAATTCGCGTCGCAATGGCGTCGCAATTCGCGTCGCACAGAGTTGGCGTGGGAGCCTCCGGCCCGCGGCGCTCCCGGTCGCCGCCCCCCACCACGTCCTCGAAGTGGTGCTCCCTGGACATCAGGTAGTGCTCGGCGGCCACCTTCGGCGAGTGGCCCAACCACTTGGCGACCGCATGCGCCGGGTACCGTTCCACCCAGTCGGTCTCGCAGGAGGCCCGCAGATTCTGGAACAGCCGCGGCCAGGGTTGGTGGCCGGCCTTCGCGATGATCCGCTCCATGTGCGTGCGGAGGTTGACGCTCTTGCGGGCCGCCGTTGGCACGATCAGCGTCGCCCCGGCCTCAGCCTGCTCGAAGGCGTCCGCCAGGATCGTCCGCAACTCCGGGCAGATCGGGACCACACGCACGGCGTGCTCGCCGCCGTGGTGCTCGGTCTTCTTGGCAAGCACGGTCAACCGGCCCTTCTCCCAGTTGAGTGACCCGCCCTCCTTGAACCCGATCACCTCGATGTATAGCCGTTCGTCGGCCTTAGTAGCGAGGGTATCGACGCCGGTTTCACCGTT
>DNLZ01000179.1:510-654 GCA_003488325.1 Planctomycetaceae bacterium | reverse complement strand
AACCGGCCCTTCTCCCAGTTGATGTCGCCCCACGTCAGCGCCCCGATCTCCGACGGGCACCGCAGGCCAGCCAGCCGAGCGAGGGCCACCAGCAGCCTCCAGTCCACCGACGGGCAGGCGTCGAGGATGTCGCGGATCGTCTCC
>DNLZ01000179.1:0-187 GCA_003488325.1 Planctomycetaceae bacterium | reverse complement strand
ACGAGACATATCGGGCGCGGGCCGGATTCGACTGGGAACCGGAGCGGAGATCGGCAAACGGGTTTTTGGTCAACCAGCCCCAGCGGATGGCGGCCTTGAAGACCTGCTTGGCCACACTCACCCGCTTGGCGACGGTGGCCGCCGCCAGCCGGTTGTCGCTCGTGGTCCGCTTCTTTTTCCGCCGACC
>DNLZ01000364.1:8437-14003 GCA_003488325.1 Planctomycetaceae bacterium | reverse complement strand
CGGTGCCCTCGAAGAGGATGCCGTTGTCCCCCTCGCTCGTGATGATCATCTCCACGTCGCGGGGCATGGCCGCGCGGATCCGGAACTTCGTCGCCGCGTTGTAGCGGTCGTCCACCAGGGGATGCCCGTCCTTGTACGCGACCGGCAGGGTGTACTCGAGCGGCTCGATCCGGCTCGGGCCGGTGTCGGTCGCGCCAAGCGCCCAGCAGGCGATGTCGACGTGGTGGGCGCCCCAGTCGGTGAGCTTGCCTCCGGAGTACTCGTGCCAGTTGCGGAACGAGTAGTGGCAGTTCGAGTAGAGCGGCACGCCGCCGCCGTAGCCGACGCGGAGCTCCGGCAGGGCGCGGTAGGGCACGGCGGGCGCCGGCCCGAGCCACCGGTCCCAGTCGAGTCCCTGCGGCACGGGGGCCGTCGGGATCGCCGGTGACTCCTCCATGGCATTGATGCCGCAGGTCACCTTCCTGACGGTGCCGATCCGTCCGGCCCGCACCAGCGCGACCGCCTGCAGGAACCTCGCGTCCGATTCCGTGCGCTGCATCGTTCCCACCTGGAAGACGCGGCCGGTTTCCTGCACGACCCGCTCGATGAGCTTGCCCTCGTCGATCGTCAGTGTGAGCGGCTTCTCGCAGTAGACGTCCTTTCCGGCCCGCATCGCCTCGACGGCGATCTTGGTGTGCCAGTGATCGGGCGTCGCGATCATGACCGCGTCGATGTCGCGGCGGTCGAGGATCGTGCGGTAGTCGGCGGTCGCGTCGGGCTTGCGCCCCTGGGCCTTCTCGACCTTCGCGACGTGTTCCGCGAGCACGTTGGCGTCGACATCGGCCAGCGCGGCGAAGTCGGCGTATGGGAACGACTTGCTCGTGATCGCCCAGCCCTGGTTGCGGAGCCCGATCGTCGCGAAGACCGGCCGCTCCGCCGGCGCGTCCGCCGCGCTCGAACGGCTGGACACGGGGAGGAGGGCGCCGGCGGCGCCCGTGGCGGCGACGCCCCGAAGGAAGCGACGTCGCGACGGTTGAGATGAACGCATGGTTCGATGCTCCGAAGGCTGCGGGTCCCGAAGAGTATGCCGTGCCAGGGCCGGTCCCGGAAAACCGCGAGTTCTGGCCGCCCTTTCGCCGCGTCCGTGCCCGGGGCGGCGGGAGCGCGCTCCTGTGGAACTCGCCTCCAGGCGTGCGCATCGTGCCGCCTGCTCGGGCGCATCCGGTGTCGCTGGAGCGCCGGCTCGGGGGCGGCACACGTCGCCTCGCCCCAGTGGCGCACGCCTCCAGGCGTGCGATCGGGTCGCGCTCGCCCGGGACGCGTTCGCCGACCCGCTCGCCTCGGCTTGGCCCGGAGGCTTCAGGTCAGGATGCCCTGCACCACGGTTCCGTGCACGTCGGTGAGTCGGAAATCACGCCCCTGGTAGGGGTAGGTGAGGCGGAGGTGGTCGATCCCCATCAGGTGCAGGATCGTCGCATTGAGGTCGTGGACGTGCACGCGCTGTTCGGGCGTCACGATGTTGTAGGAGTAGTCGTCGGTCGCGCCCCAGGTGAGGCCGCCGCGCACGCCCGCGCCCGCCATGAGGATCGTGAAACAGCGGGGGTGATGGTCGCGGCCGTAGTTGTCCTTCGCGAGCGCGCCCTGGGAGTAGATCGTGCGGCCGAACTCGCCGCCCCAGACGACGAGCGTCTCGTCGAGCAGGCCGTGCCGCTGCAGGTCGTCGAGGAGCGCGGCCGTCGGCTGGTCGGTGTCCTGCGTCTGCCCGCGGATCGCCGCGGGCAGACCGCCGTGATGGTCCCACCCCATGTGGAAGAGCTGGACGAACCGCACGCCCCGCTCGGAGAGACGCCGGGCGAGCAGGCAGTTGAAGGCGTAACTTCCCGGCCTCGCGACGTCGGGGCCGTAGGATTCGAGCACGTGCCGGGGCTCGTCCTTGAAGTCGATGATCTCGGGCACGCTCGCCTGCATGCGGAAGGCCATCTCGTATTGCGCCGTGCGGGCCGCGATCTCGGGGTCGCCGACCGCGGTCGAGCGAGCGGCGTTGAGCGCGGCGATGCGGTCGAGCGTGGACCGTCGCATCGGGCGGTCGACGCCCGCCGGGTCCGCCAGGTAGAGCACGGGATCGCCCGTGTTGCGAAACCGCACGCCCTGATGCTCGGTCGGCAGGAAGCCTGCGCCCCAGAGCCGGTCGTAGAGCGGTTGGTCGTCCCTGCGGCCGCTCCCGAAGCTCGTGAGCACGATGTAGGCGGGCAGGTCGGCGTTCTCGCTGCCGAGGCCGTAGCTCACCCACGAGCCGATGCTCGGCCGGCCGGCGAGCTGGTGGCCCGTCTGGCAGAACGTGATCGCCGGGTCATGGTTGATCTGCTCGGTCACCATCGAGCGGATCATGCACCACCGATCCGCGTGCCGGGCGATGTTCGGCAGGAGCTCGCTGAACCACATGCCGCTTTCGCCGTGCTGCGCGAACGTGAAGAGCGAGGGGGCCACGGGAAAGTTTTTCTGGCCGCTGGTCATGGTGGTGAGCCGCTGCCCCTGGCGGATCGACTCCGGCAGGTCCTCGCCCCGCCGCTTCTCCATCTCGGGCTTGGGGTCGAAGAGGTCCATCTGCGAGGGCGCGCCCGACTGGAAGAGGAAGATGATCCGCTTCGCCTTCGCAGGGACGCCCGGGACCGAGACCGGCGACGGCCCGGCGGCCCGCGCGGCATGCGGCTGCATCAGGCTCGCGAGCGCCGCGAAGCCGAGTCCGCCACCGGCACCGCCGAGAAACACGCGGCGGTTGAGGGCGTCCTGGGTGCGCGTGGCAGCCGTGTTCATGGGGTCACTCCCGCATCACGAATTCGTCGAGGTTGAGGATCACGTTCGCCGCGAGCGAGTAGGCGGCGAACTCGCTCGCCGGCACGGTGTCGGGCTTCTTCACGAGGCCGACCGCGGCGAATTTCTCCGCCCGGTCCGGTGCCGCTGCGAACGTGGCGAGATCGGTGGTGAAGCCGTCCACGAGGGCGGCCAGTTCGTTCGGCGCGGGCCGCCGCCCGATCGCCAGCCGGAATCCGTGGGTGATCCGTTCCGCCGCCGTCTCCCCCCCTTCGACGATCATCCGCGTCGCGAGACCGTGGGCCGCCTCGACGAAGGTCGTCTCGTTCAAGAGCGCAAGCGCCTGCAGCGGCGTGTTCGTCCGCGACCGCTTCACGACGCAGGTCTCGCGATTCGGGGCGTCGAAGAGCAGCATCGTCGGCGGCGCGGCGGTGCGCTTCCAGATCGTGTACATCGTGCGACGGTAGCGGCCCGGGCCGGTCTCGGCCTTGTAACCGCGGAGGTCGCCGTACTTGCTCGTCTCGTCCCACACGCCGTCGGGCATCCAGGGCCGCACGCTCGGGCCGCCGATCGCCGGCACGAGCAGGCCCGAGGCCGCGAGCGCCGCGTCGCGGACCGTCTCGCCGGGCAGACGGATCCGCGGGGCGCGGGCGAGCAGCCGGTTGGCCGGATCCCGGGCGAGCTTTTCCGGCGTCACCGTCGCGGCCTGGCGGTAGACCGCGCTCGTGACCACGAGCTTCACGAACCGCTTCATGTCCCAGCCGTTCTCCATGAACTCGGCCGCCAGCCAATCGAGCAGCTCCGGATGGCTCGGGTACTCCGCCTGACTGCCGAGGTTCTCGCTCGTCTTCACGAGGCCGGTGCCGAAGAGCCGCTCCCAGAGCCGATTCACCCAGACCCGCGCCGTCAGCGGATGCTCGCGCGACACGAGCCACGTCGCGAGCGACAGGCGATCGGGCTTCGTGCCATCCGGGAGTTTCGGGAGAAATGCCGGCAGCCCCGCGGTCACCGGCTCGCCACGCTTGTCGTATTCGCCACGCACGAGCACGAAGGCCTCGCGCGGCGGGCCCTCCTTCATCACCATGGCGTTCGTCAGCGCGCCCTGGAACGACTCGATGCTCTTCCTGGCGGCATCGCGTGCCGCCTCCGCCTGGCGGATCGGGCCATCCACGTTGCGGCGGTAGAACCCTGCGATCTCGGCCCTCTGCTCGGGCGAACGCCGGTCCCCCTCGACGGCGAGCGCCTCCCGCACGGCCTGCGGCAGCGTCGATCCCCCGACGCCGAGCAGCGCGGGATCGCGCGTCGAGAAGGCGAGCCTGAAGCGACCGATCGTGTGGCCCTCGAACGCCTCCTGTCGAATCCTCAGGATGAGCCGGGCGTTCTCCGGCAGGGGGACGGGCTTCGCGGGAAACACGGCGATCCGCCGGGGCTCACGCCTGCCCGGATCGTTTCCGTCGAGCGCCCAGCCCTTGCCCTTCTCGCGTTTGGCCGCGAGCACACCGGCCGCGGGCCACCCGCTCTGCTCGTAGGTCGCCTCGGCCCGCACGAGTTCCACCGGTACCGCGGCGGCGCCGCCGGGGGGCTCGATCTCGGCCTCGATCGCGGTGACCACGATGTTGCCGTTGCCCGCGCGGCCAAACCCGCCGCCACCGCCGAGGCTCGGATCGGGGAACACCTCGAGCCTCAGGCCGCCGAGCGTGTCGGCGGGCACGAGCGTCTCGAACTCGTAGGTGTCCTGTGGAGGCAGGGCGCCCTCCACGAACCACGAGCCGTCCTCGCTCCGCCGAAAACTCGCCCCGCCGACACTGCGGAGTTCCAGGGGTTCGAACGCCTCCCAGTCTTCCGCGCCTGCCGTCAGGGCCGGCCGGATGGACTCCTCCCACTGCGTCACGAGCGTGTCGGTGTTCGCGATCGCCCCGTTCACGGCCGCTTCGGCATCCACCACCACCTGCTCGAGCCTGGCGAGTTCCCGCTCCTGCTCCGGCGTCGGGAGCACGTGCACCGGCTCCACGTTGCCGCCGCCGACGTGCGCCTTGCCCTGATTGGTGCCCGTCTCGGGCACGTTGTTGAACAGCGCGAAGAGCGCGTAAAACTCCCGTTGCGACAACGGGTCGTACTTGTGGTCGTGGCAGCGGGCGCAGCCGGCCGAGAGCGCCATCCACGTCTGCGCCGTCGTCTCCACGCGGTCGATCACCGTCTCCACACGCCACTCCTCGGCGATGATGCCCCCCTCGCCGTTGAGGCGATGGTTGCGGTTGAAGCCCGTGGCCACGATCTGGTCGCGCGTGGGCTCGTCGAGCATGTCGCCGGCGAGCTGGTGGATCGTGAACTGGTCGAAGGGGAGGTTGGCGTTGTAGGCCCCGATGAGCCAGTCGCGCCACGGCCAGTTCTGCCGGCTCGAATCGGTCTGGTAACCGCTCGAATCGGCGTAGCGCGCGGCGTCGAGCCATTCGATCGCCATGCGCTCGCCGTAGTGCGGGCTCGCGAGCAGCGTGTCGACGTACCGCGCGTAGGCGTCCGGAGACGGGTCGGCGACGAAGGCGTCGACGTCGGCCGGCACCGGCGGCAGTCCCGTCAGGTCGAGGGCGAGCCGGCGGGCGAGCGTGACGCGGTCGGCCTCCTGGTTGGGCGCGAGCCCTTCCTGCTCGAGCCGCTCGAGGATGAAGCGGTCGATCGGCGTCCTTGCCCACGTGGCGCTCCGCACCTCGGGCACCGAGGGGCGCTCGACCCGCTCGAAGGCCCAATGGCCGCGGTACTCCGCCCCCTGGGCGATCCA
>DNLZ01000364.1:6615-8055 GCA_003488325.1 Planctomycetaceae bacterium | reverse complement strand
ACGTCGGGATCGGTGCTCGTGACCCGTGCAAGGAGCCCGCTCGTCACGGGATCATGCGGCACGACGGCGGTGCCGCCACTCGCCAGGTGGGCCGTCGCGTGGTCTCGCAGGTCGAGCCGCAGGCCGGCCTGGCGATCCTCGGCATCGGGCCCGTGGCAGGTGAAGCAGCGGTCCGACAGGATGGGCCGGACGTCGCGGTTGAAGTCGACGGCGTCGTCGGCTCCGGCCGCCTGGGTCAGCAGCACGACCGACGCGAGCACCACGCAGCCAGGGGACGCGGAGAATCGCGTGAGGCCGATGCTTCCCATCCGAGCGCTCCCGAGGGAACACCCGCGTCGCCGTCCACCTCGCCGGGAGTGGCACTCGCCGGAGCGGACGCGGACCTGCTCACGAGGTCGATCGGCGGGACGACTTCGAGTGTACCGCGCCGCCACGGCCGCGCTGCCGCCGGGGGACGGGTTCAGCCACCGCGTCGCGACGCGCGAGGCCGCTTCCGACGCGTGCCGGCCGCCGCCATGTCCTCAGCCTTCCCGGCGGCCTTGCCCGGCTTTCGACCGCCCGACGTTTTTCGGTCGGGCGTCGTTGCGGGGAGCGGGGCGTCGGTGGCGGCCTCCTCGGCGGTCTCGGTGGCGGCGCGACGTTTTCCGCGCGATCCTTTCGCCACCGGCTCGGCCGCCGGCTCCACCGAGGGCGCGGTCACGATGATGCAGTTCTCACCGAGGTCGAGATCCTCCTCCTCCTCGATCGGCCGGCCGCGGTCGTCGAGCTTCACGTCGGCCTCGGCCGTCTTCCGGCGGGCCACGGCGAGGAGCTGGTCGTACAGCTTCGCGCGGTCGACGCCGTTGATGACCGACACCGCCGAGGCGACCTCGCCGAGGTAGCGCAGGAAGATCGAGCGGCGCTGGCCCTCCTGCGCCACGCGCAGCCGCCGGCGCATGTACATCCCGAGCTTGCGGCCGACGGCCTGCAGTGCGAGCCGGATCTCCTTCTGGATCTCCGGATAGTGGGCGATCGCCTCCTTCGACTCGCTCGTGAAGGGCACCCAGACGCTCGCCACGTGCACCATGACGGTGACCGGCCCGCTCGGCAGGCTGCCCCGCGACTGCGAAAGGCCGTAGGCCCGCCAGTTGGTGGAGAGGATCGTCTGCGTGACCGCGCAGGCGGCGTGCTGGAACTGGAGCGGGACGCGGTTGGCATAACGGAGCACCGTCATGCTCTGCCCCTCGTCCACGCTCACGTGCTGCATCGCCTCGTGCAGTGCGTCGAGCTGCTGCTTCTTGAGCTTCGCGGGAGACTGACGCGGGGCGAGCTGGGCCTCGGTGAGGATCTTGTCCGCCCCCTCACCGCCGACGCCCGCGAAGGTGGTCGTGAGGAACTGGCGCAGGCTGCGGGCGTCGCTCTCCCCGGCGAGCTCGCCGAGCGCCTCGCGCGTGACCCGCT
>DNLZ01000364.1:2846-6232 GCA_003488325.1 Planctomycetaceae bacterium | reverse complement strand
GGTGGACGTGTCGCCGCGGTGAAGAACTCGCCGGGCACCACCTGGCGCAGGCCTGCGAGAAGCCGCTGCTCACCGATCGGCACGATGCAGTCGGTGGCCGGCGGCGGGATCCGGGTCTCCTGGATCGCCTTGTAGAGGGCGTCGGCCTCGCCGCGCCCGAGCTTGCCCGTCGTCACGCGGGACGAGAGCTTCGCGGTGTCGCAGATCTTCCGCGCCGTGCCGGACGAGACACGCGAGAACGACTGCGTGAGGAACTGGGCCAGCGTGAGCTTCGGCTGCTCCTGGAGCATCGTCACGAGCCGTCCGAGCTCGACACCGTAGGGATGGGGCTTGATCTCCTTCGGCTCCGGCGGCAGGTCGTCGCTGGCGCGTTCGAGGACGCGATCCTGCCCGTCCGGGCCGCCGAAGTGGATGCGGGCGTGCGGGTTGGAGATCGCGGTCTGCTCGAGATACTCCTCCACGCTCCCGCGGCCGCGCTGGAACTTCGCCTCCATCTCGATCGTCACGCGCGTGCCGTGCTCGATCGGCTCGCCCCGATCGTTCGCGGCCACCCACTCGATCGAGTGCTTGCGCATGAGCTCGTCGCCACCCTTGCCGGGCGGGATGTCGACGCCCTCTCCCTTGCCGTTGAGGATCTCCGGCTGGTTCGTCTTCGTGTCGATCCGCAGCTCGTAGTAGTGCGCGGGATGCTTGCGGTCGATCTTCGAGACGATCTTCACGGGCTTGCCGGTCGTCAGCACCCCGTACATGCCGGCGGCCGAAATGCCGATGCCCTGCTGGCCACGGCTCATCCGCAGGCGGTGGAACTTCGAGCCGTAGAGGAGCTTGCCGAAGATGAGCGGAATCTGCTTGCGGACGATGCCCGGTCCGTTGTCCTGGACGCTCATGCGATAGCGGGTGCCGCTCTCACCCACCTGCTCGATCCGCACCCAGATCTCGGGCAGGATGCCGGCCTCCTCACAGGCGTCGAGCGAATTGTCGACCGCCTCCTTGACGCTCGTGAGGAGCGCCTTGCGCGGCGAGTCGAAGCCGAGCAGATGGCGGTTCTTCGCGAAGAACTCGCTCACGGAGATGTCGCGCTGTCCGGCGGCGAGGGCCTGGGCGGTGGCCCGCCGCCGCACGGCCTTCGGACCTGCCGTGGCCGAGCCCTCGCCGGCGCTCTCGCCCGGCGGAGGCGCGTCGTCCACGACGGGCAGGGTGTCCTCCGGGGCGGCCGTTCGCCCCTTGCGGCCGCGTTTTTTCGTCGGTTTCGTCGCGGTGGCCATGCTGCGATCCAGCGGGAAAAGGCCCCCAGACTGTGATCGTGTCGGGAAGCCTTGGCAAGAGGGGATGACTTTGCGGGCAGTGCCCACCCGGCGGCCGGAGGCGTCCGCGGTGCCTGCGAAGGTGTGACTGTCGTGCCGGAGCGGCACGGTGCGCGGGGCGGCGGTCATCGACACGCATGGTCGATGTCGAAACCTCCTGCGAAAGCGACGGACCACGGACGGGGCCGTCGCAACGCGGCATGGGCGTGACAGGGAGGTGTTCGATGCGACTCGACGCAGCGATGCGGCGCGGACTCGTCGCGCTGGTGTTCGCGACGACGGTGGCCGCCGGCGTGAGCCATGCCGTGCCGATCGACGGCGGGGTCGAGGGTCCGACACCCGATGTTTTCTACAACTTCTACGTGCCGCCGGTGCCGCCTCCCGGATATCCGGGCATGGGCGCCCAGCTCTACGTCGCCCCGCGGCCGGTGCCGCCGCGGGTGGGGCACACCTGGTACACGTACCCGCCGTTCATGCCGCATGAGTTTCTCTACAAGCATCGCCGCCGCTACATCCGTCCCGCCGGGGTGACGGGTCTGCGGACCGACGTGCACGCCTACTGGTGGTGAGGAAAGGGAGTTCCATGGCTCGAATGCCCGCGTCGCACTGCCTGCCCGTGATGCTCGGGATCGCGCTCGGTCTGAGCGCGGCATCGGCCTGGGCAGGGCACCCGCTCGGCCACGGCCACGTGCGGCACGGGCACCATGCCTGCGGGCCGACGTGCGGGTGCCCCATGTGCATCCCGGGCTGCGAGCCGCTGTGCGGACATCACCACTGCGACGGGCACTGGCTCCACCACGACGTCTACGAGAAGCGCTACTTCCTCCGCAGCCAGGGGAAGAGCTGGCACAGCGCCTGGTACGACCCTGCCGAGGGGCGGCCGATCGCGCTCGTGGTGCCCCCGACATCCGAGTTCCAGACGCAGTATGCGTGGGGCGTGCCGAGTTCACGCGTGGCGCCGATCTACCACCAGTTCCGTCGGCCCTATCCTGGGCCCGGCGCGGTGCCCGGCGGGGGCGGACGCTTCCTGCCGACGCCGAACCAGCCGAGCGACACGGTGCAGTTCGGAGTGAACGCGGTCCGTGGGCCGTGGGGCGCGTACTGAACGACGCGGTCGCGCCGGTCGCCGGCGACCGTGCCACGAGCCCCTCACTCGCCGTCCACGCGCTGGCGGGCAAGCGCGGCCCACGGGCTCTCCGGCGCGAGCTCGAGAAACCGCGCGAGGTGATGACGCGCCTCGTGAGGCCGGCCCGCCTCGCGGAGCACCCCCGCGACGTGCCAGTGTGCGTCGGCGTAGTCGGGCTCCTGACGCAGCACGCCCTCGAGCGCGGCCAGCGCCAGCTCGTGGTCGCCGAGTTCCGCGAGGACACACGCGAGGCTCGTGCGGGCCCGCAGGTGTTCGGCGTCGATCTCGATGACGGCGTAGTAGCGCTCGCGGGCCGCGGTCAGGTCCCCCGCCCGGTAGAGCAGTTCGGCCAGCATGAAGAGCACCGGCGCCGACGGCCCCGCCGCCTGGAGCACGGCCCGCAGCGCCTCCGCCGCCTCCACGAATTCGCCGGCGGCCTCGAGGTCGTCGGCCAGGTCGAGCATCTCCACCACGATGTCGTCGTCGGCAGGACCGTCGTGCTCCGCCTGTCGGGCGTTGGCGTCTCGCAGGGAGACGCACGGGTCGCCGTCCGCCGCGTCCGCATCGTCGATGCCGGCGTAGAACGTGAACTGCAGCTGGCCACCGGCCCCGAGCAGTCGGTCGCCGGAGCGGAGGCTCAACCGGCGGCCATCGGCGACGATCCGATCCGCCAGCGGCGCGGCCGCGGCGAGGTCGCCGGCGGCGAAGTCGGCGAGCTTCACGTCGATCTCGCGGAGCGACAGTCCGGCGGCCAGCAGGCGGGCGTAGTGCCTACCCGCGACGAGCTGCGGGAAGTCGAACCACTCGAGCGATCCGGCCCGACGGACGGGCTGCAGGAGTCCTCCCCGTACCCAGTGACGCACGGCCGCCGGCGGCACGCCGAGCACGTCCGCGATGAGGGCCGTGGTGTAGAGACGATGGATTCCGGGTGATTCGTCACCGGGCGCGGCCTCGGC
>DNLZ01000364.1:551-2436 GCA_003488325.1 Planctomycetaceae bacterium | reverse complement strand
GACGAGGCGCGACCGGACGAAGACCGTGCACGTCGCGTCATGCGACCCGCGCCCGCCCCGTCGCCGCGGGAATCTACCCGCGACCGCGAGGCGCGTCCACGGACCGCGTCCCTGCGGGGCGCGCCGACGCTGTGGGCACGGTCGCGATCCAGCCCTCGAGCGCGTCGAGCGCGCGCGGCAGTCCGAATCGGGGCAGGGCCGCCGCATGGGCCGCCTGCATGCCGCAGATCACCGCATCGAGCAGGTCACCGGCCGCGTCCGCCACGATCCTCCGTGCGAGCGCGGGCCGCAGCGACGCGCGCACGTCGAGGCCGACGGCGCCGGCCGTGAGCGCGTCGAGGATCGTGCGGCGCCGCCGTGCCCGCTCGCGGGTATGGCCCGCACGGGCGTCGCTCTTGTACGGCTGCCGGCAGACGCGCCGCGCCGTGAACGCGGGATAGGCCTCGAGCGCGATCCGTCCCGCCGCCGTGCCACGGCGGGAGGGGTGACGATGCGCGGGAAAGACGAGCCCGGCGTCGAGCATGCGGCCGATCCCGGCGTGCATCATCCAGGCCACCGGCGGATTGGCCCAGCGCATCGCGGGACTCGATCCGGCGGGCCTGTCGGTGCGCCTCCACGCGAACTTCGAACCCGCCGGTCGCGCGTCGCACCAGCGGCGAAACGCATCGCGCAGCACCGCGCGCGGCAGCCCGCAGTAGTGCCGCACGAACGCGGCCCACGTGTTCGGCCAGCCCTCGTGCTCCACGAGCAGCCGCGGCTGACCGAAGGGGAGATCGAAGCCGCCGACCCACGGTCCCGGCGTGGCGAGAAGGGCGTCGAACGCCGTGAACGACGGCAGTTCGAGCACGTCCTCCACCTCCCACGTCGGCAGCGGCCGCGTCGGGAGCCAGTGGCCGCGTGCCGCGGTGATCGGCTTGCGGGCACAGGGCGCGGAGGTGAAGTCGACGCCGAGGAAGAGCGCGCCGGCGGCCACGCGTCCGCCCCCGCGGCCCGCCGGACTCACTCCGTGAAGGGCCGTCGCGACGGCTCGGAGGCGGTGGGAAAGTCGGCCGGCACCGGCAGCGAGACCATGTTCGTCGCGGCCCACTCGCAGCCGCGGATGAGCGTCGTCAAAAAGCCGACGCACTCGTGCGACTCATTGGCGTGCCCCATCGGCGTGTGGAAGACGCGCCCCTCGCCGTACTCGATCGTCATCATCATCGGCTCATGCCGCTTCGTGCGCGGCGAATAGGCCGTGGCGAGGACCTGCATCCGTTCGGCCGGTCCCCGCAGGCTGTCGTAGAGTTCGTCCTGCGCGTGCATCCAGGTGGCCGGCATGCCCGTGGTGATCGGGTGCTTGGCGTCGCGGATCACGACGGCGAACGGAGCCTGCGGGCCGTGGGCGCCCCCCTTGCCGGCGGACGTGTCGCGCACGAGCGTGCCGTCGTCGGTGTAGTAGACGTAGGGACCGCTCCGCTCGTCACGGCCGCCCCAGCCACCCAGCCCGATCATCTCGTTGTAGGCCGGCCAGTCCGGAAACGAGTTGTCGGCCGCGTGGACGACGACGAAGCCTCCGCCGCCACGCACGTAGGCCTCGAAAGCCGAGCGGGTCGCCGCGGGCCACGCCGTCGCGCCGTGGCCGAAGTTGCTCACCACCACGTCGTAGTCGCCGAAGGTGGGCGCGAACGACGGATCCTCGCCCCGCGGCGCGTGGGTCGCGACGTCGACGGTGAAGCGACCCGTGTCGGTGAGCGCGCGCCGCATCATGCGGGTGGTCGTGGGCCAGTTCCCGTGATTGTTCTGCCCGTCGACGATGAGGGCCCGCAGCGTCTCGGCCGCCGGACAGGCGACCGTCGCGCCGACCACGAGCAGGGCGGCGCCGACCAGGAGCATCGCGACCGACGCG
>DNLZ01000364.1:0-197 GCA_003488325.1 Planctomycetaceae bacterium | reverse complement strand
CCCTGTCATGGCGGAAACTCCCGATACCGAGGCGGGGCCGGAGCGCACCTCCGCACCCGCGGTCGACGGGAGAGCGTATCAGGTCGACTGGGCGCGGAGCACGTCGCGGGACGAGGTGCGGCCCGACGTGTCGGCGGCGGGCACGTCGCGCGTCGAGCCCGCCGGCTGCGGCGGGAACACGACCGGCCCCGGAGGCG
>DNLZ01000386.1:1818-2670 GCA_003488325.1 Planctomycetaceae bacterium | reverse complement strand
ATCGTGGCGCGTCCACTGTGGCTCCCATCGGGCGCCTGCGGTGACGTTGGCGAAAGGTTGCCGGTCGTTCCGGTCGATGGGTAGTCACGAGGGAGTCGTCACGCGCCCGGAGTCGCCATCGCATGTGTCCGCGTTCCCCGAGCCTCCACGCACCCGCCTCGCACCCGGCGTCGGTCGCGGTCCTCGTCTGGCTGGCGTGCTGTCCCGCCGCCGATGCCGCGGGCTGGCGGTCGTTCCTGCCGAAGGCGGATGCCGCGCCCGCGGCGGCAGCCGCCGTCCACGAACGCGGGTCCCTGGCGCCTCAGGTCCGGCTCGTCGCGGCCGCATCGTCCGAGGGCACGCCTCGTTGCGAGAGCGAGGACAAGGACTGCCGCAAGGCGCTCGAGCTCCTGCGGGCCGACACGCTCGATCGGGTCGAACTCGACATCCGCGTCAACGGTCAGCCTGGCAACGACTATCCCTGCGAGTGCCGGCTGGAGGGGGAGACCTACCGACCACGGCAGTTCGCCGCGACCACGTTCACGTGGAAGGCGGCCGGCTACTGCCACAAGCCGCTCTACTTCGAGGACTGGGCGCTCGAGCGCTACGGCCACTCACATGGGACCCTGGTGGATCCATTCGTGTCGGCCGCGCACTTCTTCGTCACGCTGCCGGTGCTGCCGTACAAGGTCGGTGTCGAACTGCCCTGGGAGTGCGTCTATCCGCTCGGCTACTACCGGCCCGGCAGCTGTGCGCCGTGGACGGTCCCGGCGGTGCCGATCAGCGCCCGCGGCTTCGCGATGGAGGCCGCCACGATCACCGGGTTCATCTTCGTGCTCCCGTGATCGACGGCTCCTGACGAGCCCGGGTGGT
>DNLZ01000386.1:0-1448 GCA_003488325.1 Planctomycetaceae bacterium | reverse complement strand
CACCGGTGCGGAATCCTGTCACACCCGCACGGTCGCGATGTAGGCGTAGCGGCGGGCGACCGACTCGAACGACACGTCCGCACGACCCGACCGCCCGAGTTCCGTCAGCGCCTCGTGAACCTCCGGGCGATAGTGGACGTGAAAGAGCGACAGCCACCGCTTGAGGGCGGCGGCGAACGGGCGCGGCAGCTCCTTCTGGTCCCAGAAATCGACGATGAGCAGCGTGCCGCCCGGCCGCAGGCTCGCCATCGCCGCCTCGATCGCCCCCGGCCATGTCGGGACCATCGAGAGGCAGTAGGAGAAGAAGATCGTGTCGAACGGAGCGTCCCGGCCGAACATCCGTCGCGGGTCGAGCTGCTCCGCGAGGCCCTGACGCAGGACGATCGGCGGGTGACCGCTCGCCGGCACGTGATGCCGGGCGATGCTCGCCGCGGCCGTTTCCAGCATCTCGTGGGAGGCATCGAGGCCGTAGAGTGTGCCCGGCTCCGGCCGGCGGGCGAGCTTCACGAGATTCCGGGCGGTGCCGCAGCCGACCTCGAGCGTGGCGGTGCTGGCCGTCGTGACGACCTTCGTGAGGAGGCGATCGCGTCCGAGCAGGTAGTAGCGGCGGGTGACGTCGTAGACGTGCCGCGTCAGCCGATACATCCGGTCCATCGCCTGCGCCTGGCCGTCGACCTCGCGCCGGTGGGTCGACGACGAGACGGGCCCGCCCGCCGCGCCCGTCGCCGTCGCGACGTCCACCCTGCCCGCCGGATCCGTGATGGGTCGGTCGCTCACGTGGATGTCGCGGCCGCGGGGGCTGCCCCGGCCATCTCGTACAGGTGGAACATGCCGTAGATGGCCGAGCGGTCCTGGCGGTGCAGCTCGCGGGCACGCTCCTCGTGGTAGGTGAAGCGGTCGAGCAGGTCGCGCGGCAGGGCCTTGTCGATGGGCGAGCGTTCGCCCGCCGTGCGGAAGATGACTCGCGTGCCGGGCGCTCCGACGCGGGCGATCTCGCCCCACAGCTCCGCGATCACGTGCGGCGGCATCCAATCCTGGCTGTCGAGGAGCACGAAGGAATCGAGTGCGCCGGGGGCCTCGGTGCGCAGGTGGTCGGCGAGCGACGCGACGTGCGTCTCGACGCGGTCGACCATCGACCGGATCGTGTCGTAGTGCTCCGGCTTCAGGTAGTCGGGCAGCGCCCGCCGTCCCTCGTGGTCGTACCGCCGCCCGAATGCCTGCCACGCGAAGTAGTTGTCCTCGAGCGGGAAGCCGCAGGCGAGCCGGCGCACCCGCTCGCGGTACATGTCGAAGAGCTTGCGGCCGTCCCCCTGCTGCTCCTCGAGCATCGCCGCGTGCTGGCTCGGCGGGATTCCGAGGCTGTAGACCGCCACGGGCTGCCGGCCCATCCACCGCACGAGCCGGTTGTCGAACAGCGGCGCGAATTCGCGATCGAAGATCTGCTCCTG
>DNLZ01000341.1:4944-5283 GCA_003488325.1 Planctomycetaceae bacterium | reverse complement strand
GGACTCGGCGAGCCGTACGCCCATGCCACCCGTCAGGGCGAGCCGCTCCGTCACATCACGCAAGCGTCGCGGTTGCTTCGCATAGACGTCCCAGCGAAAGCTTTGGTTCACCAGCATGTCGCAGCGTGTCTCGACGGCGACCCGATCGCCCTGAGGCAGGAAACGGAAGAGGTGCGGGCCCGGCCAGAAGATGGGCAGGTTATTGACGAGGGGCAGCGACCCCACGTATTCGAGCCCGGCCGAAATGAAGCCAGCCGCCACATCGGCGAAAGGGAGCGCCGTCCAGTTGTCGTTGAGAAACTCGTGGGCGAGGTAGGCGGCATCGTGGGTGCCGCACTC
>DNLZ01000341.1:0-4658 GCA_003488325.1 Planctomycetaceae bacterium | reverse complement strand
CGGCATCGTGGGTGCCGCACTCATCGAGCATCGTCGCGGCCTGCGGATTATGGGCGAAGTGCGGGGCACCGGCCGTCCGCATGGCGCGGACGAGTTCCATGGCCGTCAGCACCCGCTGGCAGCTGTCGCCGGTCGCCGCCTCCGCCAGTTCCCGAATGAGCTGCCGGGCGGGCAGCAGCGGCGCCCATCCCGGCAGCGCGTTGTAGCTCACGACGAGGAGGCCGCCCGGGGCGAGAAGGTCGTGGGCGATCGCGAGAATCTGCTCGCGAACGTGGTCGGCCACCCAGCTGAAGACCCCGTGCAGCGTGATGAACTGTTGAGGAGGCAGGTCCGCGGGCAGCGCATCGAAGCCCGACTCGCTCACCCCCACGTTCGCGAGGCCCGTCCGCTCGACCCGCTGCTGGATCGCGCGGGTATGGACGGGATTGATGTCCACCCCGGTGAAGCAGCCGTGCGGATTGGCGGCGGCGAGCGTCAGCAGCGTGTCGCCGAAACCACACCCGAGTTCGAGGTATGAGAACGGCTCATGGCCCGAGACGGGAGCCACGCTGTTGCACAGCGCCACGTCATTGAGGCACGTGGGCGCCAGGTGGGGATAAAAGCCGGGCAGGTATGGGACGTCCACGACGTACCCGTCGGCATACCGCGAGGCCGCTTCCCGTTGCATCGCGTTCCCCGTTGCCTCAAAACGAACCCGCCGGGACCGATGATCCGGTCCCGGCGGGCATGGCTACGTCGTGCGCGGACGAGGTCACTTGGCCACTTTCGCTTCGCTGTCGTACTCGCCCTCGACGGTGCCCTTGAGCGAGCCGTCCTTCGGATCGATCTCCTGGTACTTGTGCTTGATCTTGGTCGGCATCATGAGGACGCGGGTCTGTTGATTGCCCCTGCCATCACCACCGATTTGAATGAGCGTCAGGAGCACGTCCGACAGCTCGAAGTGGTTGTTCAGTTCACTCTTGCCGCCCACGGTCGTCGTCTCGGCGATCTCGACCTTCTTCACCATCTTGCCACCGAACGTGTGGGCCAAAAGCTTGGCCGTCGACTTGTCGGTATTCATGACGGCTTCGATCGGGCCCAGTACCGTGCTCCCAGTTGTGCGCTCGGCACTAGTTTGGGCGCCGCCTCCGGCCGACGTCATCAGTTGCCGGGTGCCCAGCACGTTGTAGTTTGAGGCCATGACCCACTTCTCGTAGCCCTTGTCGGTGCAAGCACCGTCGATCGAATCAAATTTGAGATACACTGCCATGATCGAGTTCCTTTCTTCGCGAAATGTGATCGTCCGTCGTTGCGGCCTCACATCGACCAACCGAGGAGGCCTTTTCGATCCCTTGCTCCGCCTCGTCATCCTTTCGGCCAGTTCTACGGCCGACGCGGCCCGGCGGTTCGGCCGGTGAGGGCCCCGCCAGAAAAGCCAGCGCACACTAGCACAAAGACGCCGGGACGCAAGCGTTCGGCCGGCGGCCGGATTACGAGAAAATCATGAGTCGCATTCGACCGTGGAGGTGGCACGGTCGCCGCCGTCACTCCGCCGGTGGTGCGTCGTCCTCGAGCAGGGAGTGGACCGCGATCGCGATCAGCACCAGACGCATGCTCCACAGGGCGGTGCGGATCCAGTTGGTCGCCACGAGTCGGGCATGCACGTCGGCATCCCAGCCGAGGGTGAGCATGCCGTGGGCGGGAACCTGCAGGAAGAACGTGCTCGCCCAGATGCAGACGAGCGCCGCCGATGCGGCAGCGAAGAGCCACGGCGACACACGCCGCGGCGGACGGATCCCGAGCCATGCGGCCGTCGCCCCCTCCACAAGCATCGCGGGAATCACGACCGCGGCGGTCCGCTCACGATGGCTCGCCTCCCATCGGCCGAAGTCGTCATGCGGCCAGCCCGCCATCAGCGGGTAGTGCACGACCTGCACGTACCAGATGAGCCCGGTCATGAACGCCGTGGCGACGAGGTGCACGAGCAGCACCGTCTTGGGCGAGGGCAGCAGGGGTGACGAAGCGGGCATGGCGGGATCATAGCCCCCGCCGGAGCCCGACTGCTACCGGATCCGTCCCATCCGCGCGCGGCTGCCGCAGGCGATCGGCTCGCCGCTCTGGGCGCCGAACTGGGCGAACACCGCGAGCCGCTCGGCCGCGCGGGAAGCGATCGCGTCGGGGGATCCGGCGATCGCGTAGCCGCGACGCGACGGCGTCGATCCGAACGCGAGGGCGAGCTCGTACGCACCGGTGGAGCCGAATCGTCCGGAGGGGGCCAAAAGCGGGTTGTAGCGGAAGTTGCCGTAGCCCGAGACGCCGATGTAGAAGACGCCGCCCCGCAGTGCCGTGAAGGCGAGTGCGCTGTCGAACGAACCGTTCGCGTCGTCGTTCGAGGCCAGTTGTCGGCCGCGGGAGTCGAACAGCCGCAGGTAGCTGTCGAGGCTCGACGTGTTCGACACGAGGCGGGCCACCACATCGACCGACAGGCTCTGTCCGGCCGCGAGCGTCACGCGGTAGAGGTCGACGTCACGACCACGAAAACGACTGTCACCGATCTGGCCGGCGACCCGCACCTCGCCCGACGTGGTGGTGACGATCGATGCCTGCCGGATGGTGTCGCCCACGTCGCCGACGACGGTTGCTGCGACCGTGGTCCACGAGTCGGTCGCCGACTCCTCGAGCACGCGGCCGTCTTCCGATACGAGACCGCCCGCTTCGACGGTGAGCGTGTAGCGACCGGGTGCCGCAGTGGCGCGTGCGAGTCCGGAGACGACCCAGCGCAGCCCGTCGCTGGAAGAGGCCTCCACTCCGTCGAGCGGCACCTCCGAGCCATCCCGCCACAGCGACAAGGCCGCCACCTCGAATACGTCCACGACGTCACTGAAGTCGATGACTACGGTGTCCACCGCGGTGGTCCGCGGATCGGGATCGATGTCCACGACGTCGGCCGTCAGTGCCACCGAGGCCACGTCGAAGGTGAGCACGTAGTCGCCCGTGGTCGAGCCGAGCCTGCCGCTGCCGGAGACCAACGGGTCGTAGCGGCGGTTGCCGAACGATGAGAGACCGATGAAATACGTGTCCGTCGCCGGGGCGATGAATCCGAGCATGCTGTCGAACTCGCCATCGGCGTCGTCATTCGACGCCAGTTCCCAGCCCGACGAGTCGAAGAGCCGCAGATAGGAGTCGAGCCCCGATGCGAGCGATGCGGCGTCCACGTCGACGGTGAGGACGTCACCGGCCGAGAGCGTGACGGCGAAGAGGTCCACGTCGCGTCGGCGATTCGGCCCGTCACCGATGAATCCGGTGTGCACGGAGATGCCGTCAGTGAGATCGACCGCGACGGCCGAGGCGACCGAGTCGTTCGGCTCACCGGCGTCACTCGGCGGAGGCGGCTCCGGCGCTGGCGTGGGTGGAGTCGGCTCCGGTGTGGGATCGACCGGCGGTTCCGGATCGGCCGGAGGCTCGGGCTCCACCGGTGGCGTGCCGGTCCCGAGCGCCGTCAGTGCCTCGGCCACGTCGAGCAGCCCGCCCGTGGCGACCTTGCCGGCGAGGCTCGTCACCCGCGTCGCGCTCGAGAGGATCGCCGTGCGGATCGCCGCGCCGGTCGCCTGCGGATTGGCCGCGGCGAGCAGCGCGACGGCGCCGGAGACGTGCGGCGTCGCCATCGACGTGCCGCTGTACGAGGCGTAGCCGTTGCCGGGCACGGTGGAATAGATCGCGGCGCCCGGCGCGGCGATGTCCACGCTCGTCGCCCCATAATTCGAGAAGCTCGCGAGACGATTCGAGCGGTCGGTGGCGGCGACGGCGATCACCGCGGCGCTCGTGTCGTTGGCAGGATAGGACGGAGTGACGTCGTTGTTGACGCCTTCGTTGCCCGCGGCGGCCACGAAGAGGATGCCCGCATCACCTCCCGCCTGGATCGCCCGGCGGAGCGCCGCCGACGACCCGCCGCCCCCCCAACTGTTGTTCGTCGCGACGACGTTGACCCCGAAGTCGCGGCGCATGCGGGTCGCGTAGTTGATCGCGGCGATGGCGTCGCTCGTCGATCCGCTGCCGTCGCTCCCGAGGAACTTGAGGGCCATGATCGACACGGCCCAGTTCACGCCCGTGACGCCGACGCCGTTGTTGCCCACGGCGCCGATCGTGCCCGCGACGTGCGTGCCGTGCCCCTCGTCGTCGAAGGGGTCGCCGTCGGCATTCGCGAAATCCCAGCCGTGCACGTCGTCGACGAAACCGTTGCGATCGTCGTCGATGCCGTTGCCCGCCACCTCGCCCGGGTTGCGCCACATGTTCGCGGCGAGGTCGGCGTGGCGGTAATCGACGCCCGTGTCGATCACCGCGACGACGACCGAGCGCGACCCGGTCGAGACATCCCAGGCCCGCGTGGCGTCGATGTCGGCGCCCGCGACCCCGCCGGACTGCCCGGTGTTGTCGAGGCCCCAGAGTCGCCCGAACGACGGATCATTGGGCATGGTGGCCGAGGCGATGATGACGTCCGGCTCGACCGACTCGACGCCGGCGGTGCGAGATGCCCAGGCGACCATGTCGTCCGCGGACGAGCCCGGCGCCGTGACGGCGAAGAAGCCTTCGCCGAGCGAGCGGGACCGCCAGGTGGCGGCCACGTCGAGGCCCGTCTCCGACAGGGCCGGCGCCGTGACGACCCACGTGTCGGCGCGCAC
>DNLZ01000342.1 GCA_003488325.1 Planctomycetaceae bacterium | reverse complement strand
AACCGGCCGCACCGCCGGGATTCGACCGGCCGACGCCCGAGGCCGTCGCCGCGCCTCCGGCCGCCTACGCGAGCGGTGCGCTCGCTCCGCTCGATGCCCCGTCATCGCCCCCCGCGCGGATGGCCGACGCACGGGCCTCGTCCACCTACACCGCGGACCGCGCTGCCGCTGACGCCGGTGCCCCCTACGCCGGCCAGAGCCGATACGCCGCCGGCAGCCGATTCTCCGGCGGTGGATCCACGGAGGGTGGAGCGGCCGCCGCGTCGTGGCCTGCGGCTCCCGCCGCGGCACCGGCGAACCCGGCACCGGCGAGCACCTCACCACCGGCCGCGTGGCCGCCATCGGCCGCCCCGGCCTCGCCGTTTCCCTCGTCGGGCGCGGCGCCACCCATGTCACCGTCGGCCATCCCATCGACACCGTCGGCGGTCGCCCCGCCCGCTGCCTTCGGCAGCCCTGCTGTGCCCCTCACGCCCGACGCGTCGCTGCCGCCCGTTGCGACTCCCGACGCACCCGCGTCCGCAGGTCCCGGTGTCACGCCCGGCGTGCCACCACGCCGACCCGATCGCAACTATCGGCCCGGCGGCACGTCGAGCTACCGTCGTGCCGGCGACGTCGACGGCGAGGTGCAGCCGGCCTCGTTCGAAAGCCCACCCGCGGCGGCGGCTCCCGCCACCATCGGTCCGGGCCCGAGCGAACCGGGCTTCACCAGCCCATGACCATGTTCGACTCGATCACCTTCCTGGCTCGATCGAGGTCGTCGCCCGTCTCGTGCATGTAGAGACGGATCGCATGGAGCTTGTCGCCCGACGCGCGGGCGAGGCACTCCCGAGCGCGGTCGCACGGGCTGATGCGGGAATCGGTCAGGCCGAGCGCGGACTTCGAGATGACCCACGTGTCGCGAGGGCGACGCGTCAACCGGACGATGTCCTCGCCGGGATAGGCCTGCCGGACGAGATCCTCCGCCGCCGCGTCGTCCGCCGCCCATGAGATGATGATGTGACCGGTGGTCTCGACCTCGAACAGGGGCATGGCGACTCTCCGTGGCGGGGGGCGTTCAGGCCTGCGAGATGAAGACCGGCGAGGGCCGCCGCGACTCGCCGTTCCACCTGGGGCGGGGTACCATGACGATACTCCACGAGTGAAACCGGCCACAAGCAGCGGAAGACGAGGCTCGAGCGAGCCATGCAGTACGACCGCCACGGGTTTCCGATTCCCGCCGAGTTCGACGTGCCGTCGGCGTCGGACGAATCCGGAACGAGCGATCACCCGTCGCGACGAGCGCGGCGCACGACCCGGACTGGCTGGGGTAAGCGTGGATTCGTGCTCGCGCTGTTGTTCGGCGGCGTCATTCCCGGCCTGATCGTGCCGGCAGCGTTGCCGGCCATCCGCGAGGCGGTCGTCCAGTGGTCGGTCGAACGGGCGTTCGGGCTGGAGGCCCGCGGGAACGTGGCGGCCGCGATCGGGGAGCTCGACCGCGCGATCGACTGGACCGAATCCGGCGCCGACGCGGCCGGACGGCTCCTCTGCTGGCGGGCGATGCTCCGCATCGAGGATGGAGACGCCCGGGGAGCCGTCGACGACACGTCGCGGGCGATCGCGGCGGCGCCCACCACGACGCAGCCGCGCCGCATCCGTGCGCTGGCGTATGTCGTCCTCGACGACGCCGACGCGGCACTCGCCGACGCCGATGCGGCGGTCGAGATGTCCGCACGGGACTCTCCCGACGCGCTCAATCACCGCGCGTACATCCGTGCCCTGCTCGAACGTGAGCTCGAGGAGGCGCTCGACGACATCGACCGGGCGCTCGCCGGCGAGGAGAAGGGCCCGCCTGAACTGCTCGACACGCGTGGTTTCATCCTCCACCTGCTCGGGCGGCATCAGGAGGCGATCGACCTGCTCAACCTCGCGATCGACGAGTCGCAGCGGCAGAGGCGGCAGGTCGCGATGCTCTCGGGCAGGGCCGACCCCGCCGAGATCGCCTACCGGCTCCGGTCGCTCGACCATGGTCTGGCGGTGATGCACCAGCATCGTGGACTCGCGTGCCGAGCCGCCGGGCTCGAGCGTCAGGCGGCGCAGGATCTCGAGATTGCGAAGCGGAAGGGGTTCGCCCCCGACCGTGGGATTTTCTGAGACGGGCGGACGCCTCGTGGCGGAGCCGCTTCCGCACACCACCGGCGACGATATACTTCGGGCGACGAGGTGGATCCCGTTGCCCGCCGCTCGAAACGGCCGGGTCTCCGGGGGTGTAGCTCAGTTGGTTAGAGCGCCAGCCTGTCACGTTGGAGGCCGCGGGTTCGAGTCCCGTCACCCTCGCTTGACCACCCGTCGCGCGCCCCCGCGGCTCGTCTCATGGCCCAGCATGCGGTGGTGACGGGAGCCGCGAGCGGGCTGGGGCGTGCGATCGCCGATCTGCTCCGGGCAGATGGCTGGCGGCTCGCCCTCGTCGACCTGCCGGGCGAACGCTGGCCCGAAGCCGTCCCCGCGGGGGATCTGGCCGTCGCGTTCGACGTCCGCGACGGAGCGGCGTGGCGCGACCTCCACGAGCGGCTCCGCGGAGCGTGGCCCGCGCTCGACCTCGTGGTGAACGCGGCCGGCGTGGGTGCCGCCGGCGAGGTGGGCACGCTCGCCGAGGAACAGTGGCGCAGGGTCGTCGAGACCAACCTCATCGGCACGGCGCTCGGGTGCGAGACATTCGTGCCCTGGCTGCGGGAGCATCCCCGGCGGTCGCACCTGCTCAACGTCGCCTCGATCTCAGCCGCCGTCGGTCTGCCGACGCTGGCGGCGTATGCGGCGAGCAAGGCGGGCGTGGTGGCACTCTCCGAGGCGATCGCGGCGGAGTGCCCGCGCGGGCGACCGAGCGTGACGATCGCCTGCCCCGGCTTCTTCCGCTCGGGGCTGCTCGACACCTGGCACTTCGCCTCCGAGGTGGCGGCCCGCGAGGCCGGCAGGCGGATGACGACGACGAAACGCTCGGCCGCCCTCATCGCCCGCCGCGCGCTCGCGGCGACGTGGCGCGGTCGTCGCTACGCGGTCGTCGGCCTGCGGGCTCGGCTCCTCTGGGGTCTGGCCGGCGTGGCGCCCCGACTCGCGACGGCGCTCGTCCGCCGGCGCTATGCGCGGCTCGTCGGCTGACGACGTCCCGGCGGGCTCACCGGCGATCAGGCCAGTTCATCGAGCCAGGCGCGGATCTCGTTCTCGTACTCGCTCGCGAGTCCGCCGACGATGAGCTGCCGATGAAATGCGGCCGCCCCCCCCTTCTGAAGATCGGCCTCCTCGGCGCTGGGAAAGCGGCGGGCCGGGTCGGCGGCGATGAGCCCGCGGCAGAAGGCCATCAGCAGCTCGTTGCACGTCACCTCGGAGGGGAGCATGTGGGGCAGGCGGTGCACGAGCGACCGCTTCGCCTCGAGCAGATCGCGGTAGGACTGGAGCCCGGCGAAGGGCGGCTCGCCGGACAGCATCTCCACGAGCACGTAGCCGAGGCTGGCCAGGTCGCTGCGCGGCGTGTTGTCGCGTCCCTCGAGCACTTCCGGTGCGGCGTAGGCGGGCGTGCAGGTGCGGGTCGGCGGCAGGTCGTCGATGGCGTGGGCCGAGCCGATGTCGATGATCTTCGCGTTGCCCGTCCGCTTCACCATGATGTTGCCGGTCTTGATGTCGCCGTGCACGATCCCCTCACGATGCAGGGCGGCGAGCGCCGCGAGACACTCCCGCACGATCGCGATCGCGACGCCAGGCTTGAGCCGCGACTGCCGCGGTCCGGCGGTCACGATCACGTTGTTGAGGTAGGTCCAGCGGTCGTCGCTGACGCTGGCGCGCGTCTGGGCGAGCAGCTCCGGGGCGAGCAGGCGCGACAGGTCGTAGCCGTCGATCCACTCCATCTCCATGACGCGGATGCGCCGCTGTTCGACGAAGTTCTGCACGTCGAGCAGATTGTCCTGCTGGATCTGGGCCACACGGGCGGCCACGCTGGCGATCCGGTTCATCGCCGCCACGTACGCCGTCTCGCTGTCGTAGCGCTCGGGCGAGAAGATCTTGAGCGCCACCGGAAGCTTGAAGCTGTCGGTGCCGCGCCGCGTGCTCAGGTAGACGACGCCCTGTCCACCCGCACCGAGGCGGCGCTCGAGGACGTGGTACACGGTCCAGTTGAGCCGTCCCTGCGTGAGGATTTCGCCGTACCGCGCGAGCAGCTCCTCCGGGCAGCGGTTGCCCACATCGCCCGCCGCGATCGTGGGCGGATCCTCCCGCAGAATGGTCGTGGTCATGGCGTGGTCGTGTCCCTGCGGCCGTGGCCGCCCGAGCCCCCGTGTGCGGGCGAACGCTCGATTCGGTCCGGGGCCTCGAGCCCCGGCTCGGGGAATCCCAGTCGCTTGTCGACGAGGTTCCGCAGCGGCCGCCCGTCCGCATACCGTCCGAGATTATCGCAGAAAAAATCGGTCATCGCATCGATTCGGCGCGCCGACTGTCCGGCGACGTGGGGGGTGAGGATCAGCCGCGGCGCCGACCAGAGCGGACTGTCGGCCGGCGGCGGCTCGGTGGGCGTCACGTCGAGGGCGGCGGCGTCGAGGTGTCCGGAATGGAGGGCCGCGGCCAGGGCCACGTCGTCCACGAGCGGCCCCCGCGCGACGTTCACGAGGATCGATCCCGGGCGGAGCGTGCCCAGGGCCGTGGCGTCGATCATGCCGCGTGTCTGCGGCGTGAGCGGCGCGCAGAGAAAGAGGATGTCGACCTCGCGCAGCAGGTCGGGCAGCGTCTCGGGGCCGCCGAGCCGCGCGACCGCGGCCGGCTTGTTCACGGGAAACCAGTCGGTGGCGAGGATGCGCGGGCGGAACGGGGTCAGCACCTCGACGAGACGCCGCCCGACGCCGCCGAGTCCCACGATGCCGACGGTCGCGCCGGTCAGGTCGCGGGTGGGCCGGCGGACGAACTCCCGACGCGCCTGCTGCCCGAGAAAGAGCGGCAGCCGTCGCGTGCACGCGATCGCCAGCCCGAGGGCGTGTTCGGCGACCTGATCGGCCAGCACGCCCGAGGCGCTCGTCACGACGATGGACGAGGCGACGACGGCGGGCACGAGGCAGTGATCGAGCCCGGCGGCCGACGACTGAATCCAGCGCAGCCGGCCGGCGGCGACCACGTCGTCCCACGGCAGGGGGACCTTCGCATGACCGCAGAAGATGTCGGCCGACGGCAGCTCATCGACGATGCGCTCCTGGCCCGCATCCACGATCGTGGCCCCGGGAAGCACCGACCGGGCGACGGCGGCGATGGCCGAGACGTGTCGCCGCTCGACCGGGTAGCAGAGAACGATCCGCGGGGCGGCGGTCGGACGGGGAGAGGCGGACTCGTGCACGGCTGCTTCCGATGGCTGGTGACGAGGCTACCGTCCGTCGCCGAAACCGCCCAGCGGCCGCCGCCGGGACTTGCTCGGGCGGTGATCGAGGATTCAATTAGGATCGTGTCAGTCCGGGGCGTTCGATGTCCCGCACGTCGCTTCACCACGCAGGCCGATTCATGCGTCTCCCCGTCATCGCCGTGGCGGCCCTTGCGTTCCTGCGGATCGTGCTCGGACTCCATTTCTTCCTCGAGGGGGTGAGTCACCTCCGCGATCCGAACTGGTCGAGCGCCGGGTTCCGGCGGGCCGCCGTCGGGCCGCTCGCCGACTGGTACCGCTCGGCACTGCCCGAGACCGGTGACTGGTCGCGCACGCTCGGAGCCGCCGACGGCCGCACGGTCGAGGAGGCAAGCGTCGCCTGGCGGGCGAGCGTGGTGGACGGATGGCGGCGCCTCCTCGCCCGGCGACTCGAGAAGGTGCCCCAGCCGGAAGCCGCCGTCGCGGCGGCTCGGGAACGACTCACCGAGGCCGAGCGGGAGCTCGATGCCTACGTCGGGGCCCTCGGTGATGAACTGACCACGTACCGTCTCGATGTCGATCGGCTCGCCTCGAGACGAGCGCGGCCGGAGGCGAGCGACGTGCCGTTCGAGCGGGAGCGTCTGTCGCGGAAGGCCTCCGAATTGGGAGGCCAGGCCGCCGGGTGGATGGCGGCTGCCGAGGCCATCGGCGATCGGCTGGTCGATGCGTGGGACGCCGCCCTCGAGTCGGATGACCAGCGTCGGCTCGCCGCGACGGCCGCCGAGCCGACGGCGCTCTGGAAGGCGGACCGCTTCGTGAGCTGGGCGCTCGTGACGATCGGCCTGGGGCTGATCGTGGGCATCCTGGTCAAGTTCCACGCGGTGGGCGGCGCGATCTTCCTCGCCGGCGTGCTCGTCACGCAGCCCTTCTGGGTGGCCGGCGCCCAGCCCACGTACAATCAGTGGACGGAGTTCGCCGCCCTGCTCGTCGTCGCCGCGATGCCATCCGGCGGCTGGAACGGTCTCGAGTACTTCCTGAAATCCTGGTGTCCGCTCGCGGCCTGCTGCCGCCGTGACACCACAGCCCCGAGGTGAGCCCGATGAACCTGACCGAGCAGCAGAAGCAGATCGGCAAGGACAACTTCAGCGACGCGATCTCGATCTCGCGACGGGACTTCCTCACCGGATCGGTCGCCGCCGGCGTGGCATCGGGGGCGGGGCTCGGCTCGATCTACTTCGGGTACGGTCGCAGCGTCGGGGATCCGCTCCGTGTCGGCGTGCTCGGCACCGGCGACGAGGGGAGCGTGCTCATCGGAGCGCATACTCCCGACTACCTCAACGTCATCGCGATCGCCGACATCCGCCCGTTCAACGTCCATCGGGCCTTCCATGGCGATGTCTCCAGCCCCACCGCCCAGAAGGCACGTCCGGGTCTGATGGCGAAGTACGGCTGGAAGACCGAGGACGCCGCCCGCAAGCAGGTGAAGGTGTACGGCGCCTACGAACAGCTGCTCGCCGACCCGGACATCGAGGCGGTCGTCATCGCCCTGCCGCTGCACCTCCACGCGGAGGCCGCCATTCGGGCGATGCGTGCCGGGAAGCACGTGCTCACCGAAAAACTCATGGGACACTCGATCCACGAGTGCAAGGAGATGGGCCGGGTGGCCCGGGAGACCGGCAAGCTCCTCGCCACCGGCCACCAGCGGCACTACAGCATCCTCTACGACGACGCGGTGCACACGATCGGCACCGCCAAGCTGATCGGCGACGTGCACTCGATCCGCGCCCAGTGGCATCGAGGCAACCTCCCGGGCAAGGATTCCTGGCAGCCGCCGCTCCCCGACGACGCCTCGCTCGTGAAGAAGCTCGCCGGCTGGAAGAAGGATCTCGAGAAGGCGAAGCCCGCCGACATCGACGGACTGCGGCAGCGGATCGCCCAGCTCGAAGCCCAGATCGCCGACACCGCGGTGGACGCCGCCGCGCATGGCTACACGGAGATGACGCTCGCCGACGGACGGCCGCGGACGCCGCTCGAGGAACTGATCCGGTGGCGGCTCTGGAACCGCACCGGCGGCGGCCTCATGGCCGAGCTCGGCAGCCATCAGCTCGACGCGGCGGGCATCTTCGTTTCGGCGATGCACGGCGCCGGGGCGAAGATCAAGCCGCTCACGGTGACGGCCGTCGGCAATCGGAGCATCTTCCCGGCCGATCGCGAGGTGGATGACCACGTCTACTGCATGTACGAGTACCCAGCGCCGGGATACTTCGACGAGTCGGGCGCCGTGGCCGACCCCAACAAGAAGATCGTCGTCACCTACTCGTCGATCAACGGCAACGGGTTCGGCGACTACGGCGAGGTGGTGATGGGCACGAAGGGCACGCTGATCCTGGAGAAGGAACAGGACGTGATGCTCTACAAGGATTCCGCGCGGGACACGCGGGTCACGGTCGCGAAGGCCAAGGACGGCACGCCCACGCTCGACACGACCGAGAGCGGCGGCAGCAGCACGGCCGTCGGCGGCGGGCCGGGCGGCGCCGGGGGACCACCGTCGCGCGGCTACACCGAGGAGATGGAGCACTGGGCCTGGTGCATCCGCAACCCGGCTCCGGAGAACCAGCCGCGATGCAAGCCCGAGGTGGCGATCGCCGACGCGGTGATCGCGCTGGTGAGCAACATCGCCCTGGCGAATCCGGGCAGCCAGCCGCGGATCGAGTTCAGGCCCGAATGGTTCGACATCGC
>DNLZ01000066.1 GCA_003488325.1 Planctomycetaceae bacterium | reverse complement strand
GAGGACGGCGATCGTCGCCATGGCGTCACGTCCGTGGCCCGAGCGGCATGGCCTTGAAGCGGCGGGCCAGGTCGGGAAGGGACGTCTCGAACGCCATCCGCTCGAGGCTCGACGCGCCGACGAAGCCGACGACCCCGGCATGCAGGTTGACGTGGGCCGCGTCGGCCGGCGTGGAGATCGGGCCGCCGTGGGCGAGGCAGATCACGTCGTGGCGCTCGTTCCGGGCGGCCTCGGCGATCGACCGCACGCGATCGACCGCCTCGTCGAGCGAGCACGAGGCGTCGCTGACGCCGATCGAGCCGCCCACCGTCGTGCCGACATGGGCCACGACCACGTCGGCCCCGACGCGGGTCATCGCCCGCGCCTCCTCCGGCGTGGCGACGTAGACGATCGTGAAGAGGTCCATCCGCCTCGCGAGGCCGATCATGTCGACCTCCTTGCGGAAGCCCATCCCGGTCTCTTCGAGCACCTGGCGGAAGTGGCCGTCGACGATGCAGTGCGTGGGAAAGTTGTTGACGCCCGAAAAGCCCATCTCGCGGACTCGGCCGAGCCAGTGCCACATCCTTCGCCGCGGGTCGGAGGCATGCACCCCGCAGATCACCGGCACCTCGTCCACGACGGGCAGCACCTCGTGCTCGCCGATCTCCATCGCCACCGCGTTGGCGTCACCGTAGGCCATGAGGCCCGCCGTCGAGCCGTGGCCGGCCATCCGGAAGCGGCCGGAGTTGTAGACGATGACGAGGTCCACGCCCCCCTTCTCGAGAAACTTCGCGCTGATTCCCGTGCCCGCGCCGGCGGCGACGATCGGCGCGCCGTCGCGCAGCGTCGCGTGCAGCCGCTCGACCACCTCCGCGCGCGTGTAGGGGTTGCCGCGACCTGTCCAGGGATTCGGCATCGTGGCGTCCGGTGCGGGGGCGTGAGGGGAGCCACAAGGCTAGCAGACGGTGCAAGACGTCCGCCTGCTCACGGCGGAGCGACGCTCGATCGTCGGGGCTGTCGTCGTATCGATAACTCTCGCATGGCGTGCGCGAACCGAGTGCATGCTCAGAGAGAACGCGGTGTCCCGAGCGTGCTGCACGTCTCTCCATGCGTGTGAGCCGCACGCGGTGCGGCTCAGCCCAGCGCCAAGAGCGAGTGGACGGAGGCTTGCAGGCTGTCGGGGTTCGCGAGCGTCTCGGGCCGGAGCGGCAGCACGGCGGTCTTCTGATCGACGATGCGCAGCGTCCGGCCCTTTTTCGTCGCGGCCGTCCGCAGTCGCTCCATCGCGGCCCGGTCGTGATGGCCGAACATGACCATGCCCGGGTGCCGCGTGATCGAGTCGATGCCGAGCCCCGCCGCGGCGACGCGAAGCCTCGCGAAGTCGAGGAGCCGCGCGGCCTCCGGCGGCAGGGGGCCGAAGCGATCGGTCAGCTCGCTGGCGAGGTCGTCGATCTGCGTCGCCGCCGCCGCGCGGGAGAGCCGCCGGTAGACGTCGACCTTGGCCCGGAAGTCGGGGATGTAGTCCCGCGGCAGCCAGGCCTCGCCCGGCAGGTCGATCGCCACCGGCGGCGGCTCGGCCGGAGGCATCGCCTTGAGCCCGCGGACCGCCTGCTCGAGGAGCCGGCAGTAGAGCTCGTAGCCCACCGTGGCGATGTGGCCGCTCTGCTGCGTGCCCAGGAGGTTGCCGGCGCCGCGGATCTCGAGGTCGCGCATCGCGAGCGAGAAGCCCGCCCCCATGCTCGAAAACTCCTGGATCGCCCGGAGCCGCTTGGCGGCCGTGCTCGTCAGCCGCGCCGCCTCGTCGACGAGCAGGTAGCACCAGGCGCGATGGTGCGAGCGGCCGACCCGGCCGCGCAGCTGGTGGAGATCGGCGAGACCGTAGGTGTCGGCCTCGTCGATGAAGATCGTGTTGGCCCGCGGGATGTCGAGTCCGCTCTCGACGATCGTCGTGGCGAGCAGGATGTCGATCTCGCCGCGCACGAAGCCGAGCATGACGTCCTCGAGGTCCGTTTCCGAGAGGCGGCCGTGGGCGATGCCGATCGTCGCCTCGGGCACGATCGCCCGCAGCCGGTCGGCCACGCGGTGGATGTCGTGGATCCGGTTGTGCACGAAGAAGACCTGGCCGTCGCGGGCGAACTCGCGCTCGATCGCGTGCCGCACGAGCGCCGTGTCCCAGCGGGCCACCTTCGTCTCGACCGGGATCCGGTTGACGGGCGGCGTGGTCAGGTTGGAGATGTCGCGGATGCCGAGCATCGACATGTGGAGCGTCCGCGGGATCGGCGTGGCGGTCATCGTGAGCACGTCCACGCTCGACCGCAGGGCCTTCAGCCGCTCCTTCACGTCCACGCCGAACCGCTGCTCCTCGTCGACGATCACGAGGCCGAGGTTGGCGAAGTGGATGTCGGACTGCGCGAGACGGTGCGTGCCGATCACGATGTCGACGGACTTCCGGGCGAGGCCCTCGAGCGTGTCGCGGGTCTCGGCGGTGCCCGAGAGCCGCGAGAGCGAGCGGATCACGAAGGGAAACTCGGCGAACCGCGCGGTGAACGTCCGCCGGTGCTGCTCGGCGAGCACGGTCGTCGGCACGAGCACGGCCACCTGGGCCCCGGCCTCGGCCGCCTTGAAGGCCGCCCGCATCGCGAGCTCGGTCTTGCCGAAGCCGACGTCGCCGCAGAGCAGCCGGTCCATCGGCTTCGCCTGCTCCATGTCGCCGCGGATCGCCTCCATCGCCGTGAGCTGGTCGGGCGTCTCGTCGAACGGGAACGACTCCTCGAACTGCCGCTGCCAGGCCGTGTCCGCCGGAAACGCGATGCCGGGGCGGCTCGCGCGCGTGGCCTGCAGCCGGATCATGTCGGCCGCCATGTCGGCCACGGCCCGCTCGACCGCCGCCTTCTGCTTCGCCCAGAGCGTGCCGCCGATCTTCGCGAGCTTCGGGGCGAGCTTCGTCCCGCCGACGTACTTTTGCACGAGCTCGATGCACGAGGCGGGCACGAAGATCTTCGTGCTCTCGGCGAACTCGATCTCGAGAAACTCCTCCGTGCGTCCGTGCTGCTCGAGGAGCTTGAGGCCACGGTAGCGACCGATGCCGTGTGCCACGTGGACGACGTGGTCGCCCTCGTGCAGGTCGAGGAACGTGTCGATCGCCCGCGACAGCCGCTGCTTCTGCGGCCGGGCCGCCGCCTCGTCGCGGTTGAAGAGCTCGGCACTGCCGACCAGGACGAGCTTCTCCGGCACGAGGCGGAATCCCGCGGAGAGCCGCCCGCGAGCGAAGCGGAGGCGTCCCGTCCGCGCCGGCGCCGAGCTCGCGAGAAGTTCGGCGAGCCGCTTCTCCTCCGCGTCGGACGGGCAGACGACCCACACCTCCTGATCCCTGCCGACCGTGTCGAGCTCCTCGCGGACACGGTCGAGCACGCCGGTGAACCGCTCGACGCTCTCGATCGCGAGCGTTGCCGCCGCGTCGAGGCTCGAGGGCGCGAGCGCGGACAGCGCGACCGAGGCGAACCGGTTGATCCTCGCGAGCACGTCGTCGGGTGCGAAGAGCCCGGCCGAGGTGTCGGCGAGCCGCTCGTGCATCCGGCGGGCCTCCTCGGCCACCTCCCCGGGCTCGGCGATCGCCCAGATCGTGCCCGGCGGCACGAGGTCGGCGAGATGCGTGCGACGCCGCGCTCCGGCCGAGGCGGCGAGGGCCGTCACGTCGACATGCTCGAGCGCGGCGACGCTCCGCTGGGATACCGTGTCGAACGTGCGGAGCGAATCGATCTCGTCGCCGTCGAGCTCGACGCGGACGGGTCGTTCCCAGTCGGCCGCGAAGAGATCGACGATGCCGCCGCGGCGCGCGAACGATCCGGGTACGTCGATGGCGTCGGCCGCCGTCCAGCCGCGTGCGGCGAGCCAGTCGGCCAGTTCCTCAGGATCGAGACGGCCTCCCACCTCCAGCCGGCGCGTGCCCGCCGCCACGTCGCGCGGATCGGCGAGCGGGGCGAGCAGGGCCTGGATGCTCGTGACGATCACCGCCGGAGGATCCTCGCCGGTCAGCCGCTTCACGAGCGAAAGCCGGTCGGCCTCCACGGGGTCGGGCGCCGCGCTGCCTCCGGCGAAGACACCGTGCGTGTCGTCGGTGGCGGCGGCCTCGGCAAACGCGAAGTCCTCGAGGGCCGGCAGCAGCGCCGCGGGTGTGGTGGTGAAGAGCGCGAGGTCGTCGGCAAAGGCCTCTGCCTCCGCGGCATGGGGCAGAACGACGACGAGCGGTGCGGCAGGCCGCGGACCTGCGGCTCCGTGCCCGAGCGCCCGGGCCAATCCGGCCACCGCAAGCGCGCAGGCCGATCCCCAGGTTCCCCCGATCGTGCCGCCGTGCCCCTCGCGGAGCGCGGCGACGACGTCGGCGAACCCCGCGTGCGTGTCGAGCGTGTCGGCGAGGCCGAGCAGCCGCGTGCCCGCCTGCCCGTTCATTCGTGCGGCGGCCCGTCGTCGAACCACTCGTCCTCCGGGTCGAACGCGGGCACCGGGATGTTCACGATCCGCAGCGCGCCCACGGCACGGTGGCGGCAGCCGGGCTTGATGAGGACGGCCGTGAGCGGCTCGAGCGGCACGATGTCGCCGTCGAGTTCCATGTGGCCGGTGCCCTCGAGCACGAGGTAGATCTCCGTCATGCGCTTGTGGTAGTGCGCGCGGCTGTCGGCCGCGATGTCGACGACGTGGACGCTCGCGACGCCCTGGGGATCGTCGGCGAACGCACGCCGCGTCGTGCCGCACGGGCAGGGCGCGGGAGGCGTCTCGCCGAGCCTGGCGACGCGGTAGTTTTTCATGGGCATTGGGGGGATGGAGGAGGGCTGAGACCCCCGGCATCGTAGCCGGCCGGACCCGGGGCGTGCCGTGGGCGCGCCCGCACGGCCGTCCATTCACCGCGGCAGGCCGGTGTGCTGGTTGAAGGTCATCGTCTCGCCGGCATGGATGCGGGTGACCGACCGCCACCGCGGGGCGTTTCGAGCCGCGGGTCCCATGTCGACGGCAGGCTTCCCCGCGACGATGCGCCGCCGGTGTTCGGCCACCTCGTCGGCAGCGAGTGCGAAGTCGTAGAGGGCGACCTCGTCGATGACGCCGGTGAAGTTCTCGAGGCCGCGATGGCTGCCGATGTCCGCCGCGGCCGGGCCGCCGGCGAGGACGAGCGTGCCGAGCGGGTAGTCGTGGGAGAACCGCAGCGTGCCATCGACGTAGAGCGCCTTCGCGCCCGTGTAGCTGTCGAACGTGGCGACGACGTGGTGCGGGCTGCCGTCCCGTAGGTCGGCCAGCGACGGACGGCCGTCGCGGCCGTCGAGCGGCATGTCGAGTTCGCGGTATCCGATGCCGGCGAGGTGCAGGCCGAAGGAAAGGCAGGGACCCGGGGCGACGGGCGGATCGGTGAACGCCACGTTGCGGGTGCCGTCGTTCTGGAACGACAGCAGCACGCGATACTCGCCGTCGTCCTTGCGATAGATCTCGTCGTAGTCGGACTCGTGGCCGCTCCACTCCGGCACGATCACCGCCTCGATCGACACGCCCTCGGCCACGGCGAGCAGGCCGTCGCCCACGACGTGGCCCGTGCCGCCGGCGATCCGCACATGGGCGGCGGGCGTGCCGTCGAACCGCAGCCGGCCGTCCGCGATCAGGATCACGCGGTCGGCGAGCGCCTCCACCTCCTGCAGGATGTG
>DNLZ01000052.1 GCA_003488325.1 Planctomycetaceae bacterium | reverse complement strand
CGGCGCGAGGCAGACCCGCGCGAGCCGATCGAAGTCGGCGAGCGCGGTCGCGTCGATCCCGCACGATGCGGGGACGTCCGGCAGGCCCTCGACCGGCGCGGCAAACTGCCGTGCCGCGCGGCCATAGGGCCCCGGATCGATCGCGCGGACGCCACTGCGGCCCGCGAGGAGCGCGTCGGCGACGGCCGGAAACGAATGGCCGAGCGGCGAGACGACGCCCACACCCGTGACCACGACGCGATCGCGACTGGCGGATGGTCCCGGACGTGGCGACGACGCGGAGGACGGCGTCATGCGGCCTCCCGTCGCGGCGTGGACTGCGAGGCGGGCGTCCGGCGGGCGATCGTGACCTCGAGCGGCCACGGCGCCGAGATGTGGCAGGTCACGCTCGAGGCGCCCGCCAGGCAGGATGACACGGCACGCGCGACGTCGACCAGGGGGGACGAACGGCGGCGGGCGGCAACCGGTCGGGACAGCCCCGCGGAGGGCCCGTGCACGTCGAGCGTCACTTCACCCAATCCCGAGGCGTCCACGAGCAGCGCGAGGCCGCGGCACACGGGATCGTTCACGGCGTGGCCGGCAGCGTCGAGCGACGGCTCCTCGTCCCATTCCGTCGCGACGATCCACACGGCCGGCAGCGAGGCCGCGCCGCCGGCGGCATGGACGATCGACACCGCCGTCATCAGCCCCTCGGCGAAGGCATCGGGACCGCCCCCGACGCCGAGGTGCGGACCGTGCATGCCGAGCGCCACGCTCACGGCACCCGCGAGCGAGTGGAGCGAGCACTGCGGCACGATGTGCGTCGAGATCGCCACCGGCCCGTCCTGCCGCATCTGGATCAGCGATCGGGCGGTGACGAGCCGGCCCGCCTGGCAGGGAGCCCCGATGACGCCATGCTGGGGAAGATCGTTCGCGACGGAGGGCGTCGCGGCGATCGCCTCGAGCACGGCGCGGAGCCCGACGACTGTGTGCTCGTCGCAGTGACGCAGGAAGCGCGGCGGGAGGGCGGGCGCGCCCGCCGGCACCGCGCCGTCCCGCAGGGCGGGGATCGTCGAGAGCCTGGATTCGCACATTCCATGCGCGGTGATCGCGCACGTGGCGGACGGCGGCACGGCGGAGGATGCACGATCGGTCATGACGGCGGGTCGGCGGATCTGGGTGCCGGAGCGCCCCGCTCTCCGGGCGGGTGTCTCACGGCACCGCGTCGCATGGCGACGCGGGAACGGGTTCCGGCGGCTGGATGCGTCCTCGGCGCAGCGGCGCTCGCGCGCTCAGGCGGCACTCCTGCCATCCTTCGCGGCGATCTTCTTCTGCAGCACGTTGAGCAGGTCGCCCACGGTGTTGATCGACTCGAGCAGCTCGGTCTCGATCTGGATGCCGAAGCGGCCCTCGGTGTGCAAAAGCAGGCCCGCCATGTCGAGCGAATCGAGGTTCAGGCCTTCCCGCAGCGACGTGCGCTCGTCGAGGTTCGGGTAGGTCTCACCCGTCTCCTTCTCGAGGAGTTCGAGGACGATCGCGGACAGTTGCTCACGGGTCATCTCGGAAGCGGACATGGTGCGGTGCCTCCCTGGAATGGGCGGTCGCGCGGACCGCAGAGGCGGAACCGTAGCGGACACCGCCGACATGACGAATACCAAAAACCGGCCCGTGATGGGCGCGTGTGCCGCGAAACGCGGCGTGGAGCGGGCCGCGCGGTCGCGTGCGCTGCTGCGGCGGACGCGATGGGACGGGCGAGCCCCGGGCCCGACGGGTCGGCGGTCGGGTGATCGAGACGGCTGGAGGCCGGGCGCCCCGCGGCGTTAGTCTGCGGGAAGCAGGGGTTCGGCGGACGCTGGAGAAGCGTCCGGACGGGGACGGCGGCCCGCCCCGACCCGCGGCCTGCCGGAAGTGACCGACGATGCGAAGCCACGAACGAGCCGTCCGGCGGGGCATGCCGCTGGTCCTCGGCGTGATCACGGCGACCTACGCGTCCGCGCTCGTCGTCGCCACGCACTATCCGCGTCCACAGGTCGTCATCCAGCGCATCATCGAGCGTCCGGTGATCAGGCAGGTGATCACGAAGCCACCGTCGGACAAGACGCTGCACCTGTGGGCGTACGCGCCGCTCGCCGCGCTCGCCGGCATGACCGTGGCCGCCTCGGGCTGGTGGTCGGGCCGCGCGTGCATCGCAGTGGCCGCCGGCACCGCGCTCTTCGCGGCGCTCGACGAGGCGACCCAGCCGCTGCCATGGTTCGGGCGCACCGCGGACCTGCTCGACTGGGGCTACGACTGCCTGGGGATCCTGCTCGGACTGGCCGTCGTGGCTCTGGCTCTCGGCCTCGCGCGGCGGGTGCGCCCCCGCGCGACCTCGACACAGGGCCCGCCATCGCGAGCGGACGGCCGTCAGTAGTTCGGAGTCGGCGCCCGGAAGTCACCGACGTTCACCGACCGGAACCACGCGATCGTGCGGGCGAGGCCCTCGCGGAGCGTGACTCGCGGCTCCCACCCGAGCCGCTCCCGCGCAAGCGCGATGTCCGGCCGCCGGCGTTCGGGATCGTCGACCGGCAACGGCTTCTCCACGAGCGATGACGCCGACCCGGTGAGTTCGAGCGTCAGGTCGGCGAGTTCACGGATGGTGAACTCGTCGGGATTGCCGATGTTCACGGGGCCGGTGAACGCGTCGGGCCCGTTCATCATGCGGATCATCGCCTCGACGAGATCGTCGCGGTAGCAGAAGCTGCGGGTCTGCCGGCCGGTGCCGAAGATGGTGATCGGATCCCCGGCGAGCGCCTGGCGGATGAAGGTGGAGACCACGCGGCCGTCGTACGGATGCATGCGCGGCCCGTAGGTGTTGAAGATGCGGACGATGCGGACGTTCACGCCGTTGTGGCGGTGGTAGTCCATGAACAGCGTCTCGGCGGCCCGCTTCCCCTCGTCGTAGCACGCCCGCGGCCCGATCGGGTTGACGGCGCCGCGGTAGTGCTCCGGCTGCGGGTGCACCTCCGGATCACCGTAGACCTCGCTCGTGGAGGCCTGCAGGATCTTCGCGCGACAGCGTCGGGCCATGCCGAGGAGGTTGATGGCGCCCATCACCGACGTCTTCATGGTCTTGATCGGGTTGTACTGATAGTGCCCGGGCGCGGCGGGACAGGCGAGGTTGTAGATCTCGTCCACCTCGAGCCAGAGCGGCTGGGTGATGTCGTGCCGGATCAGCTCGAAGTTGCCCCGGCCGAGCAGATGCGCGACGTTCGACTTCTGGCTCGTGAAGAAGTTGTCGACGCACACGACGTCCTGGCCGGCCTCGACGAGCCGCTCGCAGAGATGGCTGCCGAGGAACCCGGCGCCGCCGGTCACGAGGATGCGCTTGATCGAGGCCATCGAAGATGCACTCCGGGCGGTGGACGGCCCATATCATGCCCGCCGCCACCGTGGTAGGGTACTGCCGTTCCGTCCGGTCGGCCCGGCGTTCGATCCCGTCCCGCACCACGCCCATCTTCCCTCGAGGTTGCCACCATGAGCGACTCGGTTCCCTTCAGCCGTCGCACCGCGCTCGCCGCCGCCGCGGGCACCGCCGCCACGATCGCCGCGAGCGAATCGAACGCCGCCGATGGACCCGTCGCCACCAAGGGCCTCATCAAGCAGTCGCTCGTCTACTGGTGCTTCAACATGATGGGCGACAAATGGGACATCGAGCGGATGTGCAGCGTCGCCCGCGAGCTCGGCTGCGGGTCGATCGAGCTGGCCGAGCCGGCCTTGTGGCCCACGCTCCAGAAGCA
>DNLZ01000048.1:32618-35235 GCA_003488325.1 Planctomycetaceae bacterium | reverse complement strand
TCGCCAACGACACGCCCTACGGACTCGCGGCGGCGGTCTGGTCGCGCGACATCTTCCGCTGTCTGCGCGTGGTGAAGGCGGTGCGGGCGGGGATCGTCTGGGTGAACAGCATGCAGCCGTGCTACGTCGAATCGCCGTGGGGCGGGTACAAGCAGAGCGGTCACGGCCGCGAGATGAGCCTCCATGGTCAGGAGGAGTTTCTCGAGACGAAGCAGGTGCACATCAATCTCGGCGAGGCACCGCTCGCGTGGTACTGATCGCCGGCGGGCGTGGAGGGTTGGCATGACGACGATCGACATCCGCACGCCCGTCCCCGGGCCGCGGTCGCGGGCCCTTCTCGAGCGGCGCCGCGCGGCCGTCTCCTCGAGCCCCTTCATGGTGACGCCCGTGTTCGTCGAACGGGCCGACGGCGCCGCGCTCACCGACGTGGACGGCAACACGTTCCTCGACTTCGCCGGGGGCATCGGCACCGTCAACGTGGGCCACGCCCACCCGGCGGTCGTGGCGGCGGTGCGCGAGCAGGCGGGGCGCTTTCTCCACACCTGTTTCAACGTCGCGCCGTACGAGTCCTACGTCGCCCTCGCCGAGAAGCTCAACGACATCGTGCCGTCGGCCGGACCCCGCAAGTCGGTGCTCTTCAACACCGGTGCCGAGGCGGTCGAGAACGCCGTGAAGATCGCGCGCCGCACGACGAACCGTGCCGGCGTGCTCACCTTCGAGCACGGGTTCGCGGGTCGCACCTACATGGCGCTGTCGCTGACGAGCAAGGTCGCGCCCTACAAGGCGGGCTTCGGCCCGTTCATGCCGGAGGTGTACCGGCTTCCCTATCCATACCTCTACCGCAGCGACTTCTCCCGCGGCGGCGCCCACGACGAGGACGCCTACGTCGACCACCTCCTCCACGGCGTCCGCGACTTTTTCCGCACGCACGTCGATCCGGGGGGCATCGCCTGCCTGTGGATCGAACTCGTCACCGGCGAGGGGGGCTTCCTCGTGGCGCCGCCACGCTACGTGCAGGGGCTCCACGCGCTCTGCCGGGAGCACGGCATTCTGTTCATCGCGGACGAGATCCAGACAGGCTTCTGCCGCACCGGCACGATGTTCGCGACCGAGCAGTACGGCATCGAGCCCGACCTCGTGACCGTGGCGAAGTCGCTCGGCGGCGGCCTGCCGGTCTCCGCCGTCGTGGGGCGTGCCGACCTGCTCGACGGCGTGCAGGTCGGCGGCCTCGGTGGCACCTACTGCGGCAACCCCGTGGCCTGCGCCGCGGCCCTCGCGACGATCGAGGTCTACGAGCGGGAACGCGTCGCCGAGCATGCGGCGGCGCTCGGGCTGGTGCTGCGGCGGAGGCTCGAGGGCTGGTACCGCGAGTTCCCGTGCATCGGGGAGGTGCGCGGGCTCGGCGCGATGATGGCGGTGGAGTTCGTGACCGACCGCACGAGCCGCGCGCCGTCCAAGGAGACGTTCACGGCGGTCGCGTCCCGCTGCCTCGAGCGGGGCGTGATCCTCATCGGAGCCGGCACGCACGGCAACGTGATGCGGTTCCTCTTCCCGCTCGTGATCACCGAGCGCCAGCTCACCGAGGGCCTCGACGTCATCGAGGGGGCCCTGCGAGAGATTCGGTGATGCCCCGCTGGCTCGTCCTGGTCTGCTGCCTCGGCCTGCCCGTGCCCGCCGGCGCGGCCACCCCGCGTCTGCTCGTCCACTACATGCCCTGGTACGCCACGCGCGAGGTGAGCGGCCACTGGGGCTGGCACTGGACGATGGATCACTTCGACCCCGAGCGCCGCACCGCGGACGGCCGTCGCGAGATCGCCTCGCACGAGTACCCGCTCATCGGCCCGTACGACTCGGGGGACGACCGTGTCCTCGAGTGCCACGCGCTCCTGATGAAGTTCGCGGGGATCGACGGCGTCGTGATCGACTGGTACGGCACCAGCGACGCCTACGACTACCCGGTCATCCACCGCAACGTGCGGCGACTCGTCCCCTGGCTCCGCAGGGCCGGCCTGTCGTTCGCGATCTGTTACGAGGACCGCTCGCTCGCCGCACTGCCGCCGGGCCCCGACGTCGCGCAGGCCGAACGGGATCTGCGGTGGGCCGAGCGACACTGGTTCGCTGAGCCGCATGCCCTGCGGCACGAGGGGCGGCCGGTGCTCTTCGTGTTCGGCCCCCAGCACCCGCGCTGGCGGGTGGTGCTGGAGTCCCGGCCGGTCGTGCTCGGGCTGCCGCATCTCTTTCACGAGCGCGGCCTCGACGGTGGATTCGCCTGGCCGCCGGTCGACGGCGGCAGGGCTGTCACGCGCACGGCATGGACCGACTTCCTCGACGCGCTCTACGCCGACGACCGCACGCTCGTCGCGACCGCGTTTCCCGGCTTCCGCGACATCTACGCGCAGGCTGGTGTGCACGAGTCCTACGGCAGCATCGACGCCGACGCCGGACGCACGCTCGCCGAGTCGCTCGCGCAGGCGCTGGCGAGCGGCAAACCCTTCGTGCAGATCGTCACGTGGAACGATTTCGGGGAGGGCACGATGATCGAGCCGACACGGGCGCTCGGCTACCGCTCGCTCGAGGCGCTGCCACGCTGCCGAGCGCCCGCGACCCTCCGCCTGCC
>DNLZ01000048.1:30025-32324 GCA_003488325.1 Planctomycetaceae bacterium | reverse complement strand
CCCCCCGCGCCCCCCCGCCTGCCGGTGCTGCTCCACGACCTCCGCCAGCGGGGCGGCGACGCACCGCGACTCGACGAGGCGGCGGCCCGCCTGTTCGCCGACGACTGTGCGGCCGCCGCGGACATCCTCGCCGGGGTGCAGCGTGACCTCGCGGCGGACGAGGTCGGCGACGGTCCCGGCCGTCCCACGGGCGGGGCTCCCGCCGCCCCATGACGATCCACGGCACCGCACTCCTGGCGCTCTGCCTGCTCGCCGGACTCACGGCGGGCCGCCTGCTCGGCGCGAGCCTCGGCATCGACGCCGACATCGGCGGTGTGGGGATCGCGATGCTGCTGCTGATCGGCGGCACGCACCTCCTCGAGCGTCGCGGCCTCCTCGCGCCGGCGGTGGGCCACGGCATCACGTACTGGGGGCAGATGTACGTGCCGATCGTCGTGGCCATGGCCGCGAGCCAGAACGTGCGCGGGGCGCTCACCGGCGGCTGGATGGCGGTGGCGGCCGGCTTGGCGGCGACCGCTGCCGGATTCCTGCTCGTCGGACTCCTCGTCCGCTGCACCTCCCGTTCGGAGCCATCATGACGGAAGTCGTTCACGACACGCTCCTCGCGAACGGGCTCCTCACCGCCTTCGTCGTCGTGGGTGGCACGATGCTCGTCTCCTCGTGGGTGAGCGCGCGGTGCACGCGCGGCCGAGTGCACGGCAGTGCCATCGCCATCCTGATCGGCCTCGTCGCCGCCGCCGTCGCCGGCGGTCCGCGAGGTGTCGCCGATCTGCCGCTCCTCTCCGGCGTGGGGCTCCTCGGCGGCGCGATGCTCCGCGACCTGGCGATCGTGGCCACGGCCTGCGGCGTCCGGCCACAGGAATTCGTGCGCGGTGGTGCGATCGGCGTCGTATCCCTGCTTGCGGGACTCTGCGTCGCGTTCCTGATGGGCGGCGCCACGGCCTGGGCCTGCGGGTACCGGGATGCGGTGAGCATCACGACGATCGGCGCGGGGGCCGCGACCTACATCGTCGGGCCGGTCACCGGCACCGCCCTCGGCGCATCGAGCGAGGTGATCGCACTGAGCATCGCCGCGGGACTCGTGAAGGCGATCGCCGTGATGATCGTCACCCCGTTCGCCGCGTCGGCGCTCGGCCTGAAGACCCCGCGGGCGGCGATGGTCTTCGGGGGCATGATGGGCACCACCAGCGGCGTCATGGCGGGCCTCGCGGCCACCGACCCGGCACTCGTCCCCTACGGCGCGATGACCGCGACCTTCTATACGGGCCTGGGCTGTCTCCTCGGCCCATCCCTCGTCTTCATGATCGCCCGCACCATCTTCTGAGCGGACCGGATGCCAGAACTGCCGATCATCGCCCGGGGCCGCCTCCACGCCGACCGCGTCGCGTTCCGCACCGGCAGGGGCGCGGAGACCTACGGCGACGTGCTCGCGTGGTCGGCGGCCATCGCGGCCACGCTGCTCGAAGGGAGCGACGACCTGCGGCAGGCCCGGGTCGTGCTCCTGGTGGCACCCGGCTCCGGCTACACGGCGGCCCAGTGGGCGGTGTGGCGCGCCGGCGGCATCGTGGTGCCGATCTGCCTCGCGGCGACGCCGCCGGAATGGGAGTACGCGCTCCGCGACTCGCAGGCCCGCATCGTGATCGCCGATCCCGAGCAGGCGCCGCGGATCGAGCCCGTGTGCGTCGGCCTCGGCCTGCGACTCGTCGTCCTGCCGGCGCGCCCGGTCGGTGAGCCCGCCACCGCCCTCCCCGACGTGGGCGTCGGGCGTCCGGCCATGATCCTCTACACGAGCGGCACGACGAGCACGCCCAAGGGCGTGGTCACCACTCACGCCGCGATCCGCGCGCAGATCGAGAGCCTCGTGGAGGCGTGGGAGTGGACCGCCGACGACAGGATCCCGATGTTCCTGCCCCTGCATCACATCCACGGCATCGTCAACATCACCGGCTGCGGCCTGTGGAGCGGCGCAACCGTCGAGCCGTTCCCCCGCTTCGACATGCCGGCCGTGCTGGACCGCGTTCGTCGCCACGCCTACACGCTGTTCATGGCGGTGCCGACGATCTACGTGAAGCTCATCCAGGCGATCGACACCGCCGCCGCGACCGACCGCGACGCGATCGTCTCGGGCTTTCGTCGGATGCGGCTCATGGTCTCCGGAAGCGCCGCGCTTCCCGAGACCGTCCACGCCCGGTGGACCGAGCTCACCGGCCAGCGGCTGCTCGAGCGCTACGGCATGACGGAGATCGGCATGGCGCTCTCCACGGCCTACCGCGGCGAGAGGCGACCGGGCTCCGTCGGT
>DNLZ01000048.1:26590-29640 GCA_003488325.1 Planctomycetaceae bacterium | reverse complement strand
GGAGAGATCCAGGTCCGCGGCCCGGGTGTCTTCACCGCCTACTGGAACCGCGACGAGGCCACCACCGCGGCCTTCGAGGACGGCTGGTTTCGCACCGGCGACGTCGCCGTGGTCGAGCGCGGCGCGTACCGGATCATGGGACGGCTGAGCGTCGACATCATCAAGAGCGGTGGCTACAAGCTCAGCGCGCTCGAGATCGAGTCGGCCCTCCTCGAGCACCCGCGGATCAGCGAGTGCGCGGTCGTGGGACTTCCCGACGAGACCTGGGGCGAGGCGGTCGCCGCGGTCTGCGTACTCGCCGATGACGAACCGCTCGAACTCCACGCGCTCCGCGACTGGTGCCGGGGACGGCTCTCCCCCTACAAGATCCCGCAGCGGCTCCTGACCGTGGCGACACTGCCGCGAAACGCGCTGGGAAAGACGCTGAAGCCGGACGTGAAGGCGTTGTTCGCCGCCGCCGACGCGTCGCGGCGGCCGTGACCGAGTCGCTCCGTGTCGACCGCGACGGGGTCGGCCTGCGTGGCGAGAGAGCCTGCGGCAAGGCCGCGTGCGCGGCAAAGGGCGGGGGCGTGGCAGCCTGCGCAGACTCATTCGACTGAGCCGATTGTGCCGATAAGAAGGATTGTGTCGTCGCGCGCCGACTCCCGCCGCGCGGCCCATGCCGACCGCGTGAGTGCGCGTGCGCAGTGTCGTCGTGCTGCCTATGTTGACCTCCCGATCGATCTCCCGGGCCGGCGTGGTGGCCTGCGCATGGTGCCTCGCCTGCGCGGCACCGGCGGCCGCGCAGGTGCCGGTGGTCGCCGAGGCGATGCCGGCCCCATCCGGTGGCATCGAGCAGCTCCAGAGCGACGTGCGTCGCCTCGAGCGCGAGATCGAATCGCTGCGCGCCGGGACGGCGACGCCGCATCTGGGCGACACGGGCGACGACCCGGTCGCCGACCGGCTGTCGCTCGTCGAACGGGGCCTCGAGAAGCTCGTCGATGCCGCCGACAGGAAGAAGAACGACGACGCCCGCAAACCGTCGTTCAACCTCAACGGCCAGATGCAGGCCGATCAGGTCTATTTCGGCCAGGGTCCCGCCAGCAGGGCCGCCGTCGGCGACCTGCAGGACGGCGCGCAGTTCCGCCGCCTCCGCATCGGCGCCCGTGGCACGGCGTTCGAGGTCTTCGAATACTCCTTCGGCGTCGATTTCGCGCTCGCGAACCAGCCGAGCTACCTCGACAACTACATCGAGTGGAAGCAGCTGCCGTGGGTCCAGAACATCCGCGTGGGCCACTACTTCGAGCCATTCTCGCTCGAACGCGTGACGCAAAACCGCAACAACACGTTCATGGAACGGTCACTCGTCGACACGTTCGCGCCGGCCCGCAACATGGGCGTCATGGCCTACGGAACCCTCTTCGACGACCGGACCACGTGGGCGATCGGCACGTTCCGCACCAACAGCGACAATACCGGCAACGACTCGTTCGACAGCGGCCAGGCCCTCACGCTGCGCGGGACGTGGCTGCCGTGGTGGGACGAAGTGAGCGACGGCCGCTCGTACCTCCATCTCGGCGGCGCGTACAGCTACCGGGACGCGTTCCAGAACCAGGTGCGCTTCCGCAACACGCCCGAAATCCGCAAGCAGCAGCCGGCCACGGTCTTCGGTCCCGTCGGCCCGCCATCCCCGAGCAACTATCAGAACGGTGTGCCGAGCCCGTTCGCGCCGATCTTCGTCGACACCGGCACCATCCGGGACGTCGATCACTTCCAGCTCTTCGACCCCGAGTTCGCGCTCATCCTGGGGCCGCTGTCGCTCCAGTCGGAGTACGCCTTCGCCGCCGTGCACCGCTCCGGTCGGCCGGATCTCTTCTTCAACGGCTACATGGCGCAGCTGAGCTACTTCCTCACCGGTGAGCACCGCCCTTACGACCGCAAGCAGGGGATCCACAAACGCGTGGAGCCCTTCGAGGACGTCTTCCGGGTCCGGACCCGCGCACAGGGGATCCAGACCGGCCTCGGCGCCTGGGAGGTCGCTGCCCGGTTCTCGAACATCGTGCTCAACGACAAGGACATCGAGGGCAACAACCTCACCGACTTCACCGTCGGCCTCAACTGGTACCTGAACCCCTACACCCGCTGGAAGTTCAACTACGTCCGGGCGTTCCTCGAGGACAAGAGCACCGGCAACAGCCTCACCGACGCCTACGGCATGCGGTTCGACTACGACTTCTGATCCGGGGCGCGGTTGCGCTGACTGGACGACACCAGCCGCGCCGTGGCGTCATCATGCTGTAGATTGAAGGGGCGGTGCGCCGCACACCGTCGTCCCGCTCCATCAGGTCCACGAGATCCTCCATGCGTCAGCACCCGCGTCGATGGCGAAAGGCGGTCCGCTCCTCGGTCATGCATGCCGAGCGACTGGAGGCACGGCACCTGCTCGCCGCGTTCGTGCCGGACGACCCGTTCTTCTCTCCAGGCGTAGCGGCCGGTGCGGCGGAGGGCTACTACGGCCAATGGCACCTCGACAATCGCCTGCCGATCGTGCCCGGGCTCAATGCGGGGCTCGACGCCCGGCTCCCGGGCGCCTGGGCGCGCGGACTGACGGGCTCGAACGTGACCATCGGCATCCTCGACGACGGCACGCAGGGCGATCACCCCGACCTCGGCGCCGCCTTCCGCAACGACGTCAGCTGGGATTTCGGGGCGTCGGCCGCCCGCAACCGCGCGAGCGAGACGCGGGGTGCGCCGGTGATCGACACCGTGGGATACGACGGCGACAACCATGGCACGGCCGTGGCCGGCGTGGCCGCGGCCCGTGGTGGCAACGGCATCGGCACGACGGGCGCCGCGCCGCAGGCCGGCATCGCCGCCCTGCGGGTCCTCGGACGGATCGCGGCAGGACGCTCGTCGGACGAGGCGGAGGCCGCGGCGATCCGCTACCAGGGCCAGACGAACGCCGCGGGCCAGCCCGATCCGTTCGCACCGGTGAACTGGGCCGCCGGTGTGCCGGTGCGGGTGAAGAACCACAGTTACGGGCCCGATCACCCCTTTCTCGCCTCCGCCCG
>DNLZ01000048.1:23369-26215 GCA_003488325.1 Planctomycetaceae bacterium | reverse complement strand
GCCGGCAACCAGCGCGGCACCTATCCCACCGCCGACGCCAACAAGAGCGAACTCAACGTCGATCCGAATGTGATCACCGTCGCGGCGCTCGGCAGCGACGGCCGCTTCGCGGACTACTCGAGCTACGGGGCCAACGTGTTCGTCACCGCCCCGTCGAGCAGCACCGGCATGTTCGCCATCGCCACGACCGACCGCTCGACGTTCGACCGCGGCTACAACCTCGATCCGGAGGACGCCGATCCATTCCTCGCCGACGTGGCCGACGGCGACGTCACGAGCACGTTCGGCGGCACCTCATCGGCCGCGCCGCTCGTCTCCGGGATCATGGCCCTCGGCGTGGAGGCCAATCCGGCCCTCGACGTGCGCATGGCGAAGCATCTCCTGGTGCGCACCAGCCGCATCGTCGACGCCGGCGCCCCGTCGTGGATCGTGAACACCGCCGGCCATGCCTTCAGCGAGGACTACGGTTTCGGCCTCGTCGATGCCGCGGCGTTCACCCAGGCCGCGACGGAGGTCGTGTCGCTCTCGCCCCTCGCGACGGTCGCGTCGCCGGTGATCCAGGTCGGCTCGCGGTTCACCCGGTCCCAGCCGACCCTCACGGCGACCTACACCGTCCCGGACACGGCCGCGTCGGCGCCGCTCGAGAGCGTGCGCGTCAGGCTCAATGTCGGCAACCTCCAGACGAACCTCCGCGTCTACCGCAACGGCAGCGGGAGCGGGCGGGGCGCGATCAGCGGCGATCTCGAGGCCTTCGTCACCTCGCCCTCCGGCACCCGGCACCAGCTCTTCTCCGACGACCGGTTCCTCGTCGGCACCGACTCGCAGCGTGATCGCTACGGGGTGCCGGGCGCACGCCCCCGCGCGACGCTCGCCTGGACGTTCACGAGCAACGCCTACTGGGGCGAATCGGCCGCGGGCACATGGACCATCGAGGTCATGAACAAGGTCGCACCGTCCCAGCTCGTCGGTCGGACCGGCACCTGGCGGAACGTCTCGTTCGAGTTTGACACCGGCTCGATCGAGTTCGGCGCGGCACGGGTGGCCGCGTCGATCGAGCCGAGCCGCGAGGGACGTGCGCGGGAACCGGCCTCCACGGCCCCCGTCGGCGTATCGTCATGGCTCGCCGCCTACGGCCTGACGGCGGACAGCCGGACGATCGAAGGAGGCGGCCCGCGCGCACGTCGCGGCCGCGCCTGACCACCCCACCCCAGGGCATCCCGTTCCCATGCGACACGATCCGCTCGACCCAGCCGTTTTCACCGCCCACCGCCGTCGCCTGGTCGAGGTCCTTCCGCCTCGCAGCGTCGCGATCGTGCACGCGGCCGACATTCTGCCGACCAACGGTGACGGCACGCTGCGGCTGCATCCCGCGGGCGACCTCTTCTGGCTGACGGGCATCGAGCAGGAGGAGAGCGTCCTCGTGCTCGCGCCCCACGCGGTCGACCCGGCGCAGCGCGAGACGCTCTACCTGCGGCAGCCGACCGAGCAGACGGCCCAGTGGGAGGGGGTGAAGCTCGACCAGGAGCGGGCGACCGCCGTGTCGGGAGTCGCCCGCGTCCGTTGGATCGCCGAGCTACCTGCCGCGCTCCACGCGCTCCTCGCGGACGCCGACGTCGTGCTGCTCAACGCCAACGAGCACGAGCGGTCGAACACCGACGTGGAGCCGCGCGACCTGCGGATGGCGCGGCGGCTCATGGAGCGGTATCCGCTGCACCGCTACGAACGGCTCGCCCCGCTCCTCCGTCGGCTGCGGGCCGTCAAGGACGACGTCGAGGTCGGGCTCATCCGTCACGCCATCGATGTCACCGACGCCGGCCTGCGGCGGCTGTGCCGCGCCCTGCGGCCCGGCGTGATGGAATACGAACTGGAGGCGGAGCTGCTCCACGAGTTCACCCGCCGCCGGACGTGGATGGGATACGAGCCGATCGTGGCCTCGGGTGGCAACGCCTGCGTCCTGCACTACGTCGACAACATGGCGGCGTGCCGCGCGGGGGATCTGCTGCTGGTGGACGTGGGCGCCTCCTGGGCCAACTACAGCGCCGACCTCACCCGCACCTATCCCGTCGGCGGCACCTTCACGGCGCGGCAGCGGGCGGTCTACGAGGCGGTGCTCCGCGTCCTGCGGGCGTCGGTCGAACGCACGAGGCCGGGCGTGACGCTCCGCGAGTGGAAGCGGGCGGCGCAGGTGCAGATGGCGCAGGAGCTCGTCGGCCTGGGACTCATCACCCCGGAGGAGGCGGCTGCCGACACGCCCGAAAAGCCCGCCTGCCGCAGGTATTTCATGCACGGCCTCGGCCACTCGCTGGGTCTGGGCGTCCACGACCTCGCCCCGCTCGACGGACCTCTCGCGCCGGGCTGGGTGATGACCGTCGAGCCGGGCATCTACATCCCGGAGGAGGGGATCGGCATCCGGCTGGAGAACGACGTGCTCGTCACCGAGTCGGGGGCGATCGACCTCTGCAGCCACGTGCCGATCGAGCCGGACGAGGTCGAGAGGCTCGTGGGGGCGTAGCGTTCCCTCCCGCACCCGGGCCGGTTATGCTGCCCGCCTCGTTCGCCCCACCCGGAGTTCCGCCATGCGCCCGTTCGCCGCGTGCCTTGTCTCGCTCTGTGTCGTCTGCTCCGCACCTTTTTCCCAGGAGATCGCCGTGGCCCAGGAAGCGCAGGCTCAGGAAGTGCCCCACCCCAAGCTGCCCAAGGGGGCCGGCGCGGTCGATGCCGATGCGCCGAAGGCGTTTACCGCGACGAAGTCGGGGCTCAAGTACCGCGTGCTGCGCAAGGGCGAGGGCGTCAATCCGAAGGCGTCAAACACCGTGAAGGTGCACTACCACGGCTGGCTCGACAGC
>DNLZ01000048.1:22669-22985 GCA_003488325.1 Planctomycetaceae bacterium | reverse complement strand
ATCCCCGGCTGGACCGAGGGCATGCAGCTCGTGGGCAAGGGGGGCATGATCGAACTCCTGATCCCGAGCGACCTCGGCTACGGCAAGCGGGGCACGCCGGGCGGCCCAATCCCGCCCGACGCCACGCTCCACTTCCTCGTCGAGCTGCTCGACGTCCGCTGACTGCACGTGGAAAAAGCCATCCTTGGCCTTTTTCCACTGCGTGTTGACGCTGCATCCCGCAGCGGCACGTGGAAAAAGCCATCCTTGGCCCCACAGCCATTCAGTGGCGTCAATGCCAGCCCACTGCGTGTTGACGCTGCATCCCGCAGCGGCA
>DNLZ01000048.1:7099-22347 GCA_003488325.1 Planctomycetaceae bacterium | reverse complement strand
GGCCTGTCCTCCGTGGCGCACGCTTTCAGCGTGCGAATGCGGGTGGGCTGACGAGCTGACACACGACCTCGGAGTCACGGTCCGTACGAAGATTGTTGCATCGTGCGGCACGCAAGCCGCTTGCGCACGCTGAGAGCGTGCGCCACGATGAGGCTGCACCACCCACGGGACTGGGCCACCATGAGACTGCACCACGCGGAAGGCAGACTCGGGCCGGTGACTCCACCGTGGCTCAGGCGTCGAGTTCGATGACGGCCTTGATCACGCCGCTCGCGGGCTCGAGCAGCCGTGGAAAGGCGCCGGCGGCGTCGGCGAAGGCGACGCGGTGCGTGATCCAGGGCGCCGTGTCGATCCGGCCTGCGTCGATGAGTCCGATGATCCGCGGAAAGTCCCGCGACAGCGCGTTGCGGCTCGCGAGGATCGAGAGCTCGCGGCGGTGCATGATCGCCGCATGGGAGAAGCGGAGTTCGGCCTGCGTGATGCCCACGTAGACGAGGCGACCGCCGAAGGCGCATGCCTCGAGTGCCCGCGACATGCTTGCGGCGCTCCCGGTGGCGTCGATGACGACCTCCGCGAGGCGGCCGTCGGTGAGCCGCCCGAGCGCGTCGATGTCGCCCGCGGTGCCGTCGGCGAGGATCGTGTCCGCCACGCCCATCCTCGACCGCACGAACTCGAGCCGCGGCGCGGCGGTGTCCATCACGATCACCCGCGCCCCCGAGAGCTTGGCGAACTCCACGGCCGACAGGCCGATCGGGCCCGCCCCGATGACGAGCACCGTCTCGGCCGCGGTCGGACCGCCGCGGTCCACGGCGTGGCAGCCGATCGCGAGCGTCTCCACGAGCGCGTTCTGCGCATGCGCGAGTCGTGGCGAAGGATGGAGCTTGCGGGCCGGCAGGGCGTAGAGCCGCCGCAGGGCGCCGTCGCAGTGCACGCCGAGCGTCTGGTTGTGCTCGCAGCAGTTGGTCAGGCCGCGGCGGCAGGCATGGCACCGCTGGCAGTTGAGGTAGGGCTCGACGGAGCAGCGGTCGCCGGGCCGGACGTTCGTCACGCCATCTCCGACGGCCAGCACCTCCACGCCGAGTTCGTGCCCCGGGATACGCGGGTAGGTGAAGTACGGCATCTTGCCGACATAGCCCGCGTAGTCGGTGCCGCACACGCCGACGGCATGGACCCGCACGATCGCCTCGCCGGCCGCGGGCGCGGAGGGCTCGGGCACGTCGGTGTAGGTGGCGTCGTGGGGCGCGGCGAAGACGAGGGCCTGCATCGGGACTGCTCCGGGGGTGGGTGGGGATCGACTCGGTGAAGACCCGTCATGCCAGACCGTAGAACCGCGCGGCCGTGCCGCCGAGGATCGCCTCGCGCTCCCCTTCCGCCAACGTCCCGATGAACGTCGTGACGATGTCCACGACCGCCGCATAGTCGCCCGAGAGCAGGCAGACCGGCCAGTCGCTGCCGAACATGAGCCGGTCGGGCCGGAAGGCCGCCAGGGCGACGTCGAGGTAGGGCGTGAACTCCTCCCGCCGCCAACGCCGCCAGGTAGCCTCCGTGACGAGTCCCGAGAGCTTGCACGAGACGTTCGGATGCCGGGCGAGCGCCTCGATGTCGCGCCGCCACGACGCGAACTCGGACGCCGCCGGACCGAGGGTGATCCGCGGCTTGGCGAGGTGATCGAGCACGAAGGGCTGCTCCGGCAGGAGGCCGACGAGTTCCACGGCGGCCGGCAGCTGGGGAGGGAAGAGGAGGAGATCGTAGGTGAGCCCGAACGCGTGGAGATGCCGCAGGCCCCGCACGAAGTCGGCACCGAGCAGGAACCTGGGGTCGGGCTCGTCCTGCACGACGTGCCGCACGCCGACGAATCGCTCGCGACGCGAGAGCGGCTCGAGCGTCGCAGCGACGTCGGGATCCTGCAGATCGACCCAGCCGACCACGCCGCGGATGAAGGGGTCCGCGTCGGCCAGCTCCAGGAGCCAGCGGCTCTCGACGAGCGACTGCCGGGCCTGCACGGCGACGCTGCCACCGATGCCGCGGGGCCTGGCGACGTCGGCCAGATCGCCCGGCAGGAAATCCCGCGCGAGGCGTTCCATCCCGGCGCCGATCCAGGGGTACTCCGCGGGTGCGTACCGCCAGAAGTGCTGATGGGCGTCGATCCGCATGGGTCCCCTCAGTTGTTCTCGGCCAAACCTTCGACATGCCCGACGTTCCTCACCGGGGCGAAGATCGCCTGCACGTCGCGGACGAGGTCGGTGTCGAGCGGCTCGGCGGCCCATGCAGCCCACGCCCGCACGTTGGCGGGGTTCGCGCTGCCCGCCACGGTCGTGGCGATGCGGTCGTCGGCCAGGGAGAACTGCAGCGCGAGCCTGGCGATCGACGAGCCGCGCGACCGGCACAGCTCCGCGGCACGTCGCGCCGCGGCCTTCACCGCCTCCGGTTCCTTGAGCCACGCCGGCAGCGGCGCGTCGGTGAGCAGCCGGGCGCTGAAGGGTCCGGCGTTCATGACGCCGATGCCCCGCTCCCGGAGCCAGGGGATCGTCTCGTCGGCGAAGCGGGTGTTCTGCAGCGTGTACTGGTTGTAGCTCAGCACGCAGTCCACGTCGGCCCGTTCACAGATCCAGCGGAAGATCTTCTGCGGATAGCCGGAGAATCCCACGAACCGCACCTTGCCGGCCGCCTGGATCCGGCGCAGCGCCGGCAGCGTCTCCTCGACGATCTGCGGAAGCGGTACGAACTCGATGTCGTGGCAGAGCACGATGTCGAGGTGGTCGGTGCCGAGGCGGTGGAGCGACACGTCGACGCTCTCCGCCACCCGCCGGGCCGAGAAGTCGAAGTGGGCGAGGTCGTAACGGCCGAGCTTCGTGCAGAGCAGGTAGGAGTCGCGCGGCACCCCCCGGAGGGCCACGCCGAGGAGCACCTCGCTCATGCCGCGACCGTAAAAAGGGCTCGTGTCCAGGAGGTTCATGCCGCAGTCGAGTGCGGCATGGACGCTCGCGAGGGCCTCGTCGAGCGTCACCGGCCGGAACTCCTGGCCGAGCGAACTGGCGCCGAAGGCGAGGATCGGAACGTCGAGGCCGGTGCGGCCCAGCGGACGCGTCTGCATGCGCACTCTCGGGGAGGAGGGATGTCGGGTGACGCGTCGGGATGTCAGAACGTCCGGCAGCCGAGCGTCACGAGGAGATTGGCCCAGGGCTGCGTGTCGGCCGTCTGGATGGTGAGCACGTGGTCGGGCGACGCCACGGCCGCGTAGAAGTCCCACTTCACGATCGGCTCGAGGACGAGCCGCGCGCCGTTGGCGGCGATGATGCGGCGATACTCCTCCCACACCGGCGGATCACCGGGGGTGGCGGCCGCGTAGGAATCACTCCGGTCGACGCCCATCGTGTGCACGGCGTCGATCCGCACGGTCGCGATGAGGGCGGCGAAGGCCTGCGCCACCGTCGGGATCCCGGGCGACAGTTGGAGCGAGACGAGCTCGGCCCGGGGGCCGCGCTTGTCGAGCGCCGGATAGTTGCCGTCGGCAATGAGCACCTTCGAATGGTGCCCCGACCGGGCGAGGATCGCGAGGATGTCGGGGTGAAGCAGGGGTGTCTCGAGCATGGGGAACGCCTCCGGGCTGCGGGTGGATGACGTGCATCGCGTGGTGTCGTGGGAGGATCATCCCTGCCTCGCCGTCGCCCGTCACACGACGACGTGCGCGCGCACGCTCTCGACGCTCTGCCGTGCCGCCTCCAGCGGCGTCGGCAGCGGAAAGACCTCCGCCGAGAGATGCCCACGGTAGCCGATCCGTCGCAGGGCGGCGACGACACCCGGCATGTCGGCGTGGCCGAAGCCGACGGCGCGGCGGTTGGAATCGGCCCAGTGCACGTGCCCCACGAGGTCGCCGCACGCCACGAGCGTCGCGGCCGGGTCCGCCTCCTCGATCTGCATGTGGAAGAGATCGCACAGGAGCCGCACGGTGGCACCTGACGAGAGGCGTGCGCGCAGGAACGCGGCCGCCTCCTCCTGCCGGTTGAAGAGATCGGTCTCGTACCGGTTGAGCGGCTCGTAGAAGAGCGGCTGCCCGTGGGCGGCGGCCCGCGCACCGAGCTCGTCGAGCGCCCCCGCGAGGTGGTCGAGGGCCGCCGCGCGGTCCACGCCCTCGCCGGTGCGCCCCTGCATCGATCCGATGATCGCCGGCGCGCCGAGCCGGCCGGCCGCATCGACGATCTCCGCGATGAAGTCTCGCGCCCGCGCGCGGATGCCCGCGTCGGCATGGCAGAGGTGCAGACCGTGCCTGATCCACCCCGCCCCGGTGCCCACCGCCGCGAGGCCGAGGCCGAGATCACCGAGCAGGTCGCGAAGGAACGCGGCGGGAAACGCCTCGGGGCCCCCGCCGGCCGGGAAGATCTCGACCGCATCGAAGCCGAGGTCCGCGGCGAGTCGGCAGCAGGCCTCGAGCCCGCGCTCGACCGCGGACGCCGGCCCGGTCAGGGTGCGCGGTTCGCGGGCCGCGAACTCCGCGGCGTGGAAGACGAACGGGCCGTGGGCCGCCTCCGGGACCAGGCAGATCGTGACGGCCGCGCGCATCGCGTCACCCGAGGAAGAGCGGACGCAGGTGCCGCTCGAGGATGTTGTCGGTGACCTGCCGGGCGACGATGGCCCGGTTGGTCACGAGCAGGTCGGTGTAGCGGCGGCCCTCTTTGGCCGCGAGCTTGAACGCCACGTGGAGCAGTTGGCGCACGTGCGGGTTGAAGTCGGGACAGCCGGGCACGTGGCGGATCGCCGCCGCGAGCCGCGGTCCGTCCCAGGCTCGCACCTCGGCCGCGCTCGGCAGCCGTGAGCGGTCGATGTCGATGACGGCCGCGTAGGGTCCGCACAGCTCGTCGACGTGATCGAGCGCGGTCGCGTAGATCTCGCGGGCCAGTTCGAGGCCGTCGCCCCCCGCCTCCGCGAGGCCGATGAGCTCCTCGAGCCACGTCGTGCCGGCCGTCTTCAGGTGGACCCCGGCCCCGGTGCGGGCGAGCGTGCGACGGATGACCGGGTAGAGCGAAAACTTGTCGCTCCCGGAGTGCACCGAGAGCTTCGCGCCCGCGGGCAGGCCGTACCGCCGCGCCGCGTGGCCGAGCACCGCGACGTCGTCGGAGAACTCCCGCTCGAAGGCCGCCAGGTCCCCCACGTAATCCACCCCCTTGTTGAACCGTCCGGTGAACTTCGGCGCGATCGTCGCCAGCGGCACGCCCTCGTCGGCGAGAAGGACGAGGATGACGAGCAGGTCCGGCGGCGTCTGCGGCGCGTCGGTCTCGTCCATGCTCACCTCGATCACCGCGTCCGACCCGCGGCGGGCGCGGATGTGGCGGAAGATCCGCCCCGCCTCGCGGCAGGCCGCGAGGTAGGTGCGGGCGATCGCGGCGAGCCGGTCCGGCGTGAGGGCGAGCGGCGCGTCGATCCCGTCCACGGGGACGGCCGTTGCCAGCTCCGGGTGGCGGGCCACGAAGGCGGCGATGTCGGCATCGGCAGGGGGCGTGCCGATCGCATCGGCCACGTCGATCGTGAAAAAGTCACTCGACTCGAGGTAGCGGTCCACCGTGTCGAGCCGGATGTGGTCGGCGTCGACGAACCAGGGATGCGGCCAGCCGCGCGCGGCCACCGCCGCGGCCGCGGCCGCACGCACGCTCGCCGGCTCGCTGCCGATGAAGGCGTGCTCGCGGTTCGACTTGTTCCACACCGGCGCGACGACGACCCCCTCCGCCGCGAGCCGCTCGAAGGCGACGAGCTGCGCCTCCGCCTCGTGGGCGAAGCGGTCACCGACACCGAACGACAAACGCGGCAGCTCGGGCATGGGCGGCAGTGTACCGGCTCGCCGCACGCGGTCACGCGCGGGGGCCGTCAGCCGATGATCGCGTCGATCGGGGTGCCGTGGTCGATCGCCAGCCGCTTGCGGCCCGGCACCTCGAGCCGTCGCGAGTCGAGCCCGAGGAGCTTCAGGATCGTGGCGTGGACGTCGGTCACGTAGTGCCGATCCTCCACGGCGTGGAAGCCGAGTTCGTCGGTCGCACCGTGGGCCACGCCCCCGCGGATTCCGCCACCCGCGAGCCAGACGGAGAACGCGAAGGGGTGATGGTCACGGCCGTCGGAACCCTGCGAGCCGGGCGTCCGGCCGAACTCGGTCGCGAAGACGACGATCGTCTCGTCGAGCAGGCCGCGCCGGTCGAGATCGGTGAGCAGCCCGCCGATCGGCTGATCGACCGCGAGCGCGTTCTTCTCGTGATTGGCCTTGAGGCCGCCGTGGGCATCCCATGCGCCCGCTCCGCCACCGCCATGCTGGATCTGGATGAACCGCACGCCGCGCTCGACGAGCCGGCGGCTGGCGAGCAGCTGCGCCGCAAACGCCCTGCAGTGCGGCAGGTCGAGGCCGTAGAGCCGCTTCGTCTCCTCCGTCTCGCCCGAGAAATCCATCACCTCGGGCACGCTGCGTTGCATCCGGAAGGCCAGCTCGTAGGAGGCGATGCGGGCCGCCGTGGCCGGGTCGTTCGGATACTCGACGGTGGTGAGCCCGTTCAACCGCTCCACGAGGTCGAAGCCGATCTCCTGCGCCTCGCGCGAGATGGCCCGCTCCGGCCGCCCGAAGTCGAGCGGGTTGGCCGGGTCGATCCGCAGGGGCACCGCGTCGTGCGCCGGCCCGAGGTAGTCGCCGTCCTTGCGGTTCCAGTATTCGCGCGTGCCCATCGAGATGAATTGCGGCAGGTCGTCGTTGAGCGAGCCGAGGCCGTAGTGCACCCAGCCCCCGAGCGTCGGCTGGGGCGGATCGAGCATGTGGCGACCGGTGTGAAACTGCGTCTGTGCGCCGTGGTTCGAGTCGGTCGTCCACATCGAGCGGACGACGGCGATCCGATCGATGTTCCGCGCGGTGTGGGGAAACCAGTCGCTCACCTCGATCCCGCTCTGCCCGTGCCTCCGGAACCCCACCTGGAGCGGAAAGAGCACGTTCCGCTGCTGGCCGTTGGCGTCGGGGACGGGAGCCCGCTCCTTCGCGAGCTTCTCGGGGCTCTGCACGTCGGCGTACGGCGTCTGGGCGATCGCCGTGCCGGCGTACTTCGTGATCTCCGGCTTCGGGTCGAAGCTCTCCATGTGGCTCACGCCGCCGTTCATGAAGAGCCAGATGACGCTTCTGGCCCTGGGAGGTGCGTGCGGCCTCCCGTCGGGCGGCGTCCAGACGGCCGAACTCCCCGCACCCTCGCGGTGCAGGAGCGCGCCGAGCGCGAGGCCGGTGAACCCGAGGCCGAGGTCGGCGAGGAACGCGCGTCGGAACGGCGAGGCCATGCGTCGGTCTCCCTGGATCACCGCAGTGTCACGAAGTCGTTGTGGTTGAGCAGCGCCCACACGAGGAGCACCCGCGCCGGATCGGCGGTTCCCCCCGCCGGCTTCGCCACCGCCCGCCATCTGCCGAGCGTTCCCTCACAGGCGGCCCGCTCGTCGGCCGACGGATCGCGCTGCAGGATCGTCTCGAAGGCCCGCTCGAGGAACGCCGTGTCGTCTCCCGCCTCGGCCTCGAGCCGCGCGGCGATCCCGGCCGCCGCGTCATGCACGATCGCGGCGTTGGCCAGCGCGAGCGCCTGCTGCGGCACGATGCTCCGCTCGCGCTCGTAGCACTCCTTCGCGGCGGCGTCGTCGAACGTCGTGAGGAACAGGTTGCGGCTGATGTCGGAGTGCCAGAAGTACAGGCTCCGCCGACGGGAGGTCGCCTGCTCGGACTCCCGCACCGGCGGGCCGCCCATCGTGAGGTCGAGCATGCCGGCGAGGGCGAGGACACCGTCGCGCACGACCTGTGCCTCGAGCCGGATCGGCTCCCGCCGCCACACGAGCCGGTTGTCGGGATCGATCGCCAGCGCGGCGTCGGCGCCCGCGGTCGACGACCCCATCCGGTAGGCGGCCGACGTGCAGATGAGCCGGTGGAGGTGCTTCATGCTCCAGCCTCCGCCGCCCCGCGACCCCTCCGGCTGCGGCCCCTCCACCAGTTCGCTCGCGAGCCAGTCGACGAGTTCGGGGTGCGCGGGGGCCTCACCCTTCCGTCCGAGCTCGAAGACGGTCGACACGAGCGGCCTGCCCATGTGCCGCATCCAGATATGGTTGGCGGCGACGCGGGCGGTGAGCGGATTCTGCGGGTCGGTGATCCAGTGGGCCAGGGCCGTACGACGGCCGGTGCTCGTCGTGGGGAAGGGCACGGCGGGGTCGTCCGCCGTCGACGTCCTGAACCGCGTGGGTGTCCACTTCGCACCGGCGAACGGCGTGAACGGCCCGTCGGCTGTCTCCACCGCCTGCACCGCCTTCTCGACCGCCTCTCGGGCCGCGAGGAGTTCCTTCTCGGCCTCGCCCTTCTTGTCCGGGGCGGCCGTCGCGAGCTTGTCCTCTGCTTCCGCCACCTTCCGCCGGGCGCGGGCGACGGCGACCTCCCGCTCGGCACGGACGGCCGCCGTCGCCGCCTCGGTGCGGCGCACCGACGGGTCACCGCCGCCGACCGCCTCGTCCCACGCGATCCTCGTCGCCTCGGCACGACGGACCACACTCTCGAGCACGGCCTGCTCCACCGCGAGGCCAGCCCGCGCGACGGCGAGCTGTCGCTCAGCCGTGGCCACGAGTGCCCGGGCGGCGTCGATCGATGGCATGGCCGACGCCGTCGCCGTGGCCGGCTCACGGAGCGTCACGTCCGCCGACAACGCGGCGAGCGACACGCGCTCGAAGACCGCCGTCGCATCGAACGTGATGAGCTGCAGGCTCCCGCTTCGGCGCGGCACCGGCGACCGCCACGCGAGCACGGGCTCATCATCGAACCAGACGTTGACGAGCGTGTCGCGCACCGCCACACGCAGCCTGTGGGAGCGGTGCAGGGCGACCGATCGGGCGACGGCACCGTCGGCGGGATACCGCCACGCGCCGTCGAGCACGTAGGCCGCCTGCACCTTCGGACCGCTCGCCCAGCCGCTCGCATAGACCAGCACCTCCCGGTCGTCCGCGGCATGGGGTCGCACCGGATCGGGCTGCGTCGAGTCGAACGACAGCCCGACGCTGCGATAGGTGCTCCCCCCGGTGATCGTGAACGTCATGGTGGCATCGAAGTCGCGCGGTGGCACGGATCCGAGCCGCACCACGGCGCGCGACTGGCCATCCCGTCCCTGGACCAGCCGGCCGGGCTCGTGCGTCCACTCGCCGCCGAAGAGCTTCCAGCGACCTGCGTCGAGCTGACTGAAGTCGTCGACGAACGATCCCGGGCTGGATTCCGGCGCGGAGGAGACCGTGGCCGGCGCCGGGGCGGCCTCGCGCTCCGCCGTGGCGAGCGTCGTCCTCGCGGCAGACGCCTTCTCGACGGCCTTCGTGACCGCGGACTCGGCCGACTCGACGGCACGGCGGGCCGTCGCCACGTGCGCCTCGAGGACCCACGGCCGGCGCTCGGGCTCGAACGCGGTCGGCGGCAGGGAGACGGGACGCACCTCGATCTCGCGAAACGCGAGCACCTCGGGCACGCCCGGCTCGAACGACCGCGACGTGTCGGGCTTCGTGTCCTCGCCCCGGACGAACAGGTGGGTCGGGCGCTCGAGGTGACCGTCGAAGACCCGCGGGATGCCGTCCCTCTCGAGGTCGCCCTCACCCGGCACGACGTCCACGCGGGTCTCGATCGGCTCGAAAAAGGCCCGGAACCGGTAGTAGTCCTCCTGCCGGATCGGATCGTACTTGTGGGCGTGGCACTTCGCGCAGTTCAGCGTCAGGCCGAGCAGACCCTTGCCGACGTGCTCCACCGTCTCGTCGAGCCAGGGTGTCCGGTTGAAGAGAAACCAGTTCCTCGCGAGGAAGCCGGTGGCCCGCAGCTTCGCCGGATCGTCCGGATGGAGTTCGTCGGCCGCGAGCATCTGCCGCAGCATCTCGTCGTAGCCCACGTCGGCGTTGAGCGACTCCACGATCCAGTCACGGAAGTGCCACATGTGCTTCGCGCTGTTGCGATGCTGGTCGCCGAGGCCCCACCAGTCGGCATACCGCCAGACATCCATCCAGTGCCGCGCCCACCGCTCGCCATGCCGCGGGTCGGCGAGCAGCCTCTCGACGAGCCGTTCGTACCAGTCGGGGGAGGCGTCGGCCTCGATCGCGGCCAGTTCCTCCGGCTGCGGCGGCAGGCCGATGAGATCGATGAAGAGCCGCCGCACGAGCACGTGCCGCGGGGCCTCCGGCTGCGGCGTGATACCGGCCCGGTCGCGGGCCCGTGCGAGAAACGCGTCGATCGGGTTCCGCGCCCGTGCGGCATCCTGCACCCGCGGCACCTCCGGGCGCGTCCGTGGACGAAACGCCCAGTGGTCGCGGGGATCCGCCTCGGGCCGCTCGTCGGCCGGTGCGGGACATCCGGCTGCGATCCAGCCCGCGAGCGCCGCCACCTGCTCCGCGGAGAGTGGTTCCGCCTCGCCGTCGGGAGGCATCCTCGTCGCGGCATCCGGGTCGGCGACGCGGGCGACGATCATGCTCGAGGCGGGGTCGTTCCGCACCGCAGCCGGCCCCGACTCGCCTCCTGCGAGCAGGAGCGCCGCGGTGTCGAGCCGCAGACCGCCCTCCTGACGCAGGGCGCCGTGGCATGAGACACAGCGTTCCGCCAGGAGCGGACGAATCGTCTCCACGTAGGCCACGTGACCGACCGTCGCGGTCGAGTCGGTCTCGGCCGCCCACGCCCGACCCGTGAACACGAGGACCAGGACCGCCGCGGCGACGCGCGATACGCCAGGGATCGACGGGTGTGGCGTGCGCGGCATCGGAAGCATGCTCCCGGAACGCAGTCGAGGCACGGGCGTGCCCCCTGAGCGAAAACCCCTCGCATTGTACATCCCCGCGCAGACGACTCCCACGCGAGCCTCGCGCCGTCCCATCCGTCCCGATGGATCATGGGACGTGGGGCATGGGCCTCCCCGAAGCATGACGCCCGCGGATCGTCCGGGGTCCGTTCAGACGTCCAGGTTCTTCACATCGAGCGCGTGCTTCTCGATGAAGTCGCGTCGGGGCTCCACCTGCTCGCCCATGAGCACGCGGAACAGGTCATCGGCCGCGGCGGCGTCTGACATCGTGATGCGCAGGAGCGTGCGGTTCGCAGGATCGAGCGTCGTATCGCGGAGCTCCTCGGCGTTCATCTCTCCGAGCCCCTTGAAGCGCGTGATGGAGAGACCTTTCTCGCCGGCCCGGCGCACCGCCGCAAGCAGGCCACGCAGGTCCTCGAGGCCGATCTCGTTGTCACCGCGTCGCAGCGTGTAGCGTGGTGCCTCGCTGCCGGTCCGGTCCTGCGGCATGAGCGACTCGATCCCGAAGCCCATCGCCTCGAGCTCCTTGAGCCCGGCATTCACGCTGCGGACCTCGTGGAGATCCACCACCACGAGCTGATCGTCTCCCGTGCTGGGGGCGGTGCCCGGCGTCGCGTCACCGGCGGCCCGCGCCTCCTCGATCCGCCCCACCTGCAGCTCGCGCCCCGCGGCCTGCTCCTTCCCCTTCACGAACGCCTCGAGCTCGTCGCGACCCGTGAACCAGCGTTCCTCGAGCCCGAAGTAGACGTGGTAGATCGGCAGCTTGCCGGTCGCCGGATCACGCCGCGCGGCGTGTTCGCGCAGGCTGATCCCGCGCCTCTCCAAGGCCACGAGCGCGTCCTCGAGGCCCGCGAGCGTGCGGCAGAGCTTGTGCATCGCATCGCCGGTGATCTCGCGGCCGTCGCCGGGAAGGAAGACGCCTTCGCCGAGGCCCTGGTCGAGGAGCTGCGTCTTCATCTCCTCCTCGGTCTGCACGTAGTAGACCGACTTCTTCGACCGCACGCGGAAGAGCGGCGGCTGGGCGACGTAGACGTGGCCGGCCGAGACCAGCTGGGGCATCTGCCGGTAGAAGAACGTGAGGAGCAGCGTGCGGATGTGGGACCCGTCGACGTCGGCGTCGGTCATGATCACGACCTTGTCGTAGCGACGCTTGCCGAGGTCGGTCTCCTCGCCGAATCCCGAGCCGATCGCGACGATCAGGCTGCTCACCTCCTCGTTGGCGAGCACCTTGGCCGTGCGGCTCTTGTAGGCGTTGATGATCTTGCCGCGGAGCGGCAGGATCGCCTGATACTCCCGCAGCCTCCCACCCTCGGCCGAGCCCCCGGCGCTGTCACCCTCCACGAGGTACAGCTCGCACTTCTCCACCTCGCGACTCGTGCAGTCGCGAAGCTTGCCCGGCAGTCCGCCGCCGGAGAGGGCGTTCTTGCGGTCGCGCAGCTCCTTGCGGGCCTTCTTCGCGGCCTCCCGCGCCTCGGCGGCCAGGATCCCCTTCTCGATGATCGCCTTGGCGCTCTTCGGGTTCTCCTCGAGATACTTCCCGAGGAAGTCGCCCACGGCGGAGTTGATGATCCCCTCGACCTCGCCGTTGCCGAGCTTGGTCTTCGTCTGCCCCTCGAACTGGGGCTCCGGGACCCGCACGCTGATGATCGCCGTCAGGCCCTCGCGGATGTCCTCGCCCGTCGGCACGAGGTTGTCGCTGAGCGACTTGTAGAGGTTGCTCTTGCGGCCGTACTGGTTGAGCGTGCGGGTCAGGGCCGCACGAAAGCCGGCGACGTGCGTCCCTCCCTCGGTGGTCGAGATGTTGTTGACGTAGCTGTGGAGGTTTTCCGTGTACTCCTTCGCGTACTGCAGCGCGATGTCCCAGGCGACGCCCTCGTGCGATCCCTGGATCGAGATCACGTCGGCGTGCACGTGCTCGCTCGCCTGGTTGAGCTGCTCGACGAACTGCACGATCCCACGCTCGAAGAAGTATTCCTCGTCGGTGTCGGTCGCCACGTCCCGAAACCGGACCCGGAGCCCCGAGTTGAGATAGGCCAGTTCCCTGAGCCGCTTCGCGAGCACGTCCCAGGAGAACTTCGTCTGCGGGAAGATCTGCGGGTCGGGCTTGAAGGTCGTCTTGGTGCCCGTCCGCGTGGTGGTGCCCATCGTGCGGACCGGGCCGGTCCGCTCGCCGCGCTGGTACTCCTGCTGCCAGACGTGCCCCTCGCGGCAGACCTCCACCTCGCACCACTCGGAGAGGAAGTTGACCACCGTCACGCCCACGCCGTGCAGGCCGCCGGTCGCCTGATACGCGCCCTTCTGGAACTTGCCGCCGAACTTGAGCACGGTCATCACGCCCTCGAGCGTGGAGACCTCCCGGTCCATCTCCTCGGAGAGCTGCGGGTGGATGTCGACCGGAATCCCCCGGCCGTCGTCCTCGACCGTGACGCTGCCGTCGACATTGACCGTGACGCTCACCTGTTTGGCATATCCGGCCATGCACTCGTCGATCGAGTTGTCCACGACCTCGTAGACCAGGTGGTGGAGCCCGCGGGACGTGTTGTCACCGATGTACATGCCGAACCGCTCGCGCACGTGGTCGCGGTCGGAGAGGTGCTTGAGGTCGGCCGAGGTGTACTGCTGCTGTCGTTCGTCGTCTGCCATCGTCGCTCTCCTCGCTCTGCACTCGTCCCGTGAAGGATGGTCGTGACCACGGCCATGCGGCCGCACGCCGAAGGACCGGCGTCAGCCGGCCTCGGCTCCCGCGTCGGGCAGGATCCGACAGCGGATGTCGGCGATGCCGGCGGCGGGCAGGATCTGCCGCAGCCGCTCGAGCACGCCCTGCTTGTGGAAGCCGAATTCCTGCACGAGGGCGGAGTGCCGCACGAACACCTCGAGCACCCCGCGTCGCACGAGGCCGGGCTGTGACTGCCCGCGGAACGCCTCGGGGCACGCCTGTCTCCAGGCCTCGGCCAGGCCGTCGGCCGCCCGCTCCTCGGCATAGCCCGACCGCGCGAGCAGGCGGGACATCACCCTGCCGATCGGCAGCGGACCCGATGGCGGCGCGGGGCGGGGCGGGAGTCGTGCCATGCACACCTGCTCGAGCATTCAGTCGGCCGCCAGCGGCATGATGACGTAGCCGTAGCCGTCCTCGGTGCGACAGACGCAGGCGCTCTGCGAGTCGGTGAGTTCCACCGTGACGGCCGTGCCGCCGTCGAGCACGCGGAGGAACTCGCTGACGAACCGCGGGTCGAGCTTGATGCGCAGGGTCGGTCCGGCGTGATCGATCGGCAGCTCGATCCGGCTCTCGCCGCTCTCCGCCGACCGGCCCGAGAGGATCAGCTGCCCGGGCTCGAACGTGAAGTCGACTCCCTTCGACTGCTCACTCGTGACGATCGCCGCCTGCCGAACGGCACCGAGGAACGGGCCGGCGACCAGCCCGATGCGGGTCGCCTCGGGCCGCTCCGGAAACACGTCGCGCCACCGCGGAAAACGCCCCTCCACGAGCCGCGCCGAGATCGTGGTCGGACCCGACGCGACGAGAATCTCGCTCTGACGCACCGCGACCCGCACCGGCACGTCGGCCGGACCGAGGCAGCGTTCGACGAGTTGCATCGCCTTGGCCGGCACGATCGGCTGGGAATCCCCCGTCGGACCGCCGGCTCCCTGTGTCACCGCCGGCCCCTCCATCTTGGCCAGCCGGCGGCCATCTGTGCCCACCGCGATGACGCCCGCCGCACCGAGCTCCACGAGCACGCCGCCGAGCGCGTAGCGGCTCGACTCGCTGTCCGTCGCGAACACCGTACGTCGCACGAGTTCGCGAACGAGCGGTGCCGCCATCTCGTAGCAGGGCGGTCCGGGAAACGCCGACACCGACGGGAACTCGAGCGGGTCTTCGGCGGGAAGCCGAAAGGAACTGCGCGGAGCCTTGACGACGGCCGCACTGCCGTCGGAGTGGATGTCGAACACCGTGCCCGCCGCGCTCTCGCGGAGGATCGCCGTGAGCCGCCCACTGGGCAGGAGCACCGCGCCCGGCGCGGACACCTCGACGCCCTCCACCTCGATCCGGATGCCCACCTCGAGATCGGTGGCGGACAGCACCACGCCCTCGCGGGTCGCCTCGAGCTTCACGTTCGTGAGGACGGGCTTGGGAGATCGTGCCGGCACGACCGCCGATGCGGACTGCAGCGCCGCCAGCAGGGGCTCTCTCGGGCACCGAACGTTCATGGACGCGTCGTCCCTCCCGGGCGGATCACGGCGGGCCACCGTCACGGGCGGGCCGTTCGCCGAATCCCCGATCATACCCGAAAGATGAGGCGATTGAATGCCCCGGCAGCTCGTGCATCCGGGCCGACGCCCCGCCCCTTTCTGATCCGATTCATGAATTGAAAAGAAAGGGGCAGCAGGATGAGGACAGGAGGATGAAGAACAGGAGAACCGACCCGGCGATGGCAGGTCACGGGCACGACA
>DNLZ01000048.1:5940-6714 GCA_003488325.1 Planctomycetaceae bacterium | reverse complement strand
TGCGCGGCCGTCGAAGCCACCCGGCCCCGAGACGCGGTGGTGGAAATCCTGACGGTCTCGTGTCGTGCCCGTGATCGGCGCGTGTGCGTCCCCGTGCCGCTCCGGCACCGGTGAGCCGCACGGGATGTCGCGATGCGCGTCGGGCTTTTGCCTGTCACGCGGTCGATCGGCGGCGGGGTGTGCGTCGGGTGGAATGTCGTCTCGTCCGATGCGGCTTTCCCGCGGCCGGATCGACAGGCTGCCGACACCGCGTGTCACTGGCACCCGGCGTGGCGGCGAGCGAACTCGAAAGCTGCGCGAGGTCGGCGGCGAACGCCGGATCCCTCGAGAGTCTCCTCTCGATGACGCGCACGCCGTGCAGCACCGTCGTGTGGTCTCGTCCACCGCAGGCATGGCCGATCGCGTAGAGGCTCTGGTCGGTGAGGTGCCGTGCGAGGTACATCGCGATGCTCCGCGCCTCGGCGACCGCGCGGCACCGTGACGGACCGACGAGATCCCCGGTCGTGAGATCGTGGTGGCGGGCGACGGCGGCGAGCAGACGGCGCAGGGAGAGAGCCGGGCCCGCAGGTGCCGTGCCGGGAGCCCAGACGGGCGTCGGCACGTGCACGACGAGACCGCCGCACAGTCGCGACGTCAGCGCGGGCTCGAGGTCACTCAGCATCGGGTGCGTCGCGAGCGTCAGGCAGAAGGCCGTGCCGGAATCCACCGCGGCGTCGAAGAGCTGGATGAATGCGTGCTGGAACACCGGCGGTCCGATCCGGTCGATCCCCTCGA
>DNLZ01000048.1:3098-5520 GCA_003488325.1 Planctomycetaceae bacterium | reverse complement strand
CGACGCACCGGCCGCGGCCGGCTCCCCGGCGGTCGCGTCCGGGAGCAGGCGTCGGACGACATCCGGCCGTGGCGAGACGATGACGAGCGGACCGAGCCGACCTGGCGGGTCGCTGCACTCCTCCCCCGCGAACCGCCGCAGCGCGAAATCGACGAGCGTTTCCGCGGTTGGTCGCTCGGCAGCGGCGAGACGCCGTGCCGCAGGGGCTGCGGCGTGCGAGGCTCGAACCGATCGGGATGCGGACGCGGCCATGGGCACATCACCCCTGCCGACTCCGGCGTCCCTGCCGCGGATCTGCGAACCGGCGGAGGATAGCCGCGTCGGCCGGCGTCGGAAAGGGTCGTGCGTCCTCGTCGCACGGTGACCCGCTCGTCGCGCGTCGGCGTCACGTCGCTCCGGGCCCGTCGGCGCGGGCGCAGCGCCTCAGGACATCCGCGAGCCGCGTGCCGACCTGTTCGACGTCGCGCGGCCGCGTGTCACGCCCGAGACTGAATCGAACCGCCGAGCGAGTGACCGCTTCCCCCAGGCCCGCCGCCACGAGCGCGGGCGATGGCTCGCTCGAGCCACTCGCGCAGGCGGTGCCGGTCGCCACGCACACGCCCGCGAGGTCGGCCGCGATGACGAGCGTCTGGCGGTCGACGCCGGGGAACGCGATCGTCGTGATGTGTGCCACGCGTCGCGCCGTCTCCGAGACGATCACGGCCCGCAGGCCTGACGCAGCGGCGGCCGCCTGGATCACCGTCTCGAGCCGCGTGCGGAGGTCCGTGATCCGGGCCGTTTCCGCCACGCGTTCCGCCACCGCCACTTCGAGCGCCCGGGCGAACCCCACCGCGAGCACCACCGCCTCGGTGCCACCCCGGAGGCCCTCCTCCTGCGGCCCGGACACGACCGGCTCGAGGCCGCTGCCTCGGCGCACGAGCAGGCCGCCGATGCCCCGCGGACCGCCGAACTTGTGCGGCGCAAGCGCGAGGGTCGCGGCGGGCAGCCGGGACAGGTCGATGGGCAGGTAGGCGATCGCCTGCGTCGCATCCACATGCACGGCGAGCCCGGGTGTGCGGGCGACCAGATCGGCGACGGCCGTCGTGTCCTCCACCGTGCCCGTCTGGCCGCATGCGAGCGTCGTCGCGAGGATGCGACGGCCGCCCGTCGCGTCGCGAAAAAGGGCTGAAGGATCGGCGGGCAGGGCGAGCGTGGCATCGGTTCGCAGGGGCACCTGCACCGCCGACCACCCGCCACGCCGTGCGAGCATGTTCGTGGCCGCCCGGATGCTGCCGTGGTCGCGGGCCGAGGAGAGGATCGTCCCGCCGGCACTCCCCGCGAGGCCGACGATGCCGAGGACGTTGGCCTCCGTCGCCCCACCGGTGAAGACGAGTCGGTCACGCGCCCCGCCGACCGCCCGTGCCCCGAGCAGCGACAGGATCCGTTCGCGACAGTCCTCGAGCACGCGCCTCGCGTCGCGCCCGGCCGCGTGCAGGCTCGACGGGTTCGCGAAGGCCCGGACGGCCGCCTCGCGCATCGCCTCGTCCACCTCGGGCCGCACGCGGGTCGCCGCGGCGTGGTCGAGATAGATCACATCGGAGGGGTCGGCTGCCATGGGTCCATCATGGCCTCTCATGGCCTCTCCGGCTGCGTGAGCCGACGCAGGCCGCGACCGCTCACGCCCCCGTGGTGGATGCGAGGAAGCGTTCGATGCGGTCGAGGCCGGTGGCGAGCCGTTCCTCGGAGGCCGCGAAGGACATGCGCACATGGCCCTCCGCGCCGAAGGCGCTGCCCGCCACGGTCGCGACCTGTTCACGATCGAGCAGGGCCGAGCACCACTCGAGGCTCGTGCCGATGCCGTGCCGGCGCGACCGCTCGAGCGGCGCCCGGATGTCGCAGAAGGCATAGAAGGCGCCGCCGATCGTGGGCACGCGCACGCCCGGCATCCCGGCCAGCCGGCCGACGACGTAGTCGCGTCGGCGCTGGAACTCCCGGCACATGTCGGCCACGCAGGCCTGCGGTCCCTCGAGGGCCGCCAGGGCCGCATGCTGGCTCACGCTCGAGGGGTTGCTCGTCTCCTGACTCTGCAGGTTGCCGATCGCGCGGGCGAGCGGCTCGGGGGAGATCGTCCACCCGATCCGCCAGCCCGTCATCGAGTAGGTCTTGCTCACGCCGGCCACGACGACCGTGCGCGCGGCGAGGCCGGGCCGCAGCGTGGGGAACGAGACCGCGCGGCGGCCGTCGAACACGAGCTGGTCGTAGATCTCGTCCGCCACGACCGCGAGATCGGCCTCGATGGCGACGTCGGCGAGGGCACCGAGTTCGTCGGGCGTGTAGACGACGCCCGTCGGATTGCTCGGGGAGCAGAGCAGGAGCATCCGCGTGCGCGGCGTCAGGGCGGACCGGAGGCCGTCGGGCGAGAGCTTGAAGTCGTCCTCGATCC
>DNLZ01000048.1:0-2724 GCA_003488325.1 Planctomycetaceae bacterium | reverse complement strand
CTCACCCAGTAGGGCGTGGGCACGACGACCTCGTCGCCGGGATCGAGCAGCGCGGTGAAGACGTTGTGGAGGGCGTGCTTGGCGCCATTGGAGACGACGACCTGGGCCGCGGTGGTGGCGAGACCCGAGCGCCGGGCGAAGTCCGCGGCGACGGCCTGCCGCAGTGCCGGAATCCCGGCGGCCGGTGTGTACTTCGTCTTCCCGGCACGGATCGCCGCCTCCGCCGCCTGACAGATATGGGGCGGCGTGGGGAAGTCGGGCTCGCCGACGGAGAGATCGACAACGTCGTGTCCGGCAGCGGCCATCTGGGCGGCCTTGGCCGCCATCGCGAGCGTGGCTGAGGGCTCCAGCGCGTGCATGCGACTGGCCAGCCGGAGGCTGTGTGACGACTCCATCGGGGTGTGGTGCGGCTCCTCGGGACGGGGTGAAGCGTGGGAGGTCTGCGGGCGGCGTCGATGATACCGCGCGAATGTCGCGCGACCCTCGGCATGGCGACGCACGACGTCGCGCATGGCGCGCGGTGGCTCCCCCGCAGCGCGGCGCGGGGAAAAAACCCGGGATCGTCCGCCGATTTTTTTCGTGACTTCTCTTGACAGTTTTCCACGCCGGCGACCACAACCAAACCATCACGGCTTGAACAGGGCGCGTTTCGACGTGCACGAGCGGGTCGTGATACCGTCGTCCGGACCTTGGAGGACACCCCGAGGGCCGGGCGTGTGATGCGTGTTCGGGTGTCCGATGGAAGGAGCCACATCGATGGCCAAGAAGAAGAAGAAGGCTGCCAAGAAGGTCGCCAAGAAGAAGACCAAGAAGAAGGGCCACGGCTGAGTCCCTTCGTGAGGAGCCCGTTCGCGGGTTTCTCGCGAAGCCGCGTTCGCGGCGTGCCGCGGACGCGTGAGCCGACCGGTTCTCCGCTCGCGGAGGACCGAGGGCCGACCAGGCAGCCTTCTGTCCCGCGTTCCCGCCGCCGCACGGTGGAGGAGGACGCGGGGAGGCCACGCGATCAGACGAGAAAGGCCGGCCCGGGCACTTGGGCGCCCGGGCCGGCCTGATTTTTTTCGCCGGGCCCTGCGCCGTGGGAGCATGGCGTGCGACAGGGGCAAGCCATCGATGTCAGACTTTCCACCCGTCTCCGCACCCGGCGAGGCCATGCCCAGTGCCGCGGCCACGGACTGGTTCCTGCTGGCGACGTGCCGGGGGGGCGCCGAGGCAGCCCTCGCCGCCCGGCAGGAGGCGGTGCTTCCGAGGCTGCGACGCGGTGCGTGGCGGCGCGGGATCGTCACCTTCCGCGTGCCGTCGGGTGAGCCGACCGATGCCTTCGAGCACGACCTGATCTTCGCCCGCGCCTGCGTGAGGTCGCTCGGGCAGGTCGGCGGCGACAGCGATGAGGCGCGGGCCGCCGCGACCGTGGCCCTCGCGGGCCCGGCACCGTGGCGGGCGGTGCATGTCTGGCCGCGCGACGGGAGGGTGGAGGCCGACGTCGCGTCGATCGCGCGACGGCTCGGCGACGCGCTCGGTGTGGCGGATGCGGGCGGGGTCGCGCGTCCGGGCGACCTCGTGCTCGACTGCGTGGTCGATTCGGCCGAGCGGTGGTGGATCGGCCGTCATCGGGCCACGGTGCCCCCGACGACGTGGCCCGGCGGCATCGCCCCCGCGGTCCTGCCGGAGGGCACGGTGTCGCGGGCGTGGCTCAAGCTCGACGAGGCGATCGCCGTGTTTTCCCTGCCGCTCGAGCAGGGGCAACTCGCGATCGAACTCGGGGCCGCTCCGGGTGGCGCCTGCCAGCGCCTGCTCGCCGCCGGCCTCGACGTCGTGGGGATCGATCCGGCCGTCGTCGATCCCCTCGTCGCCGCGCACCCCCGCTTTCGTCAGTGGCGGATGCGGGCCCGGGACGTGAAGCGACGGGCGTTCCGCGGCTGTGACTGGCTGGTGTGCGACATGAACATCGACCCGACGAGCACGATGGCGGCACTCGAGCGGATCCTGACGACACCGGGCGTGCGGCCGATGGGCGTGATCGCGACCCTCAAGCTGCCGGAGTGGTCCCGTGCCGAGGCCCTGCCGGGCTGGCTCGACTCGTTCGCGGCCTGGGGCTACACGCCGCGGGCGCGGCAGCTCTCGACCGGAGGCCGCGAGGTCTGCGTGGCGGCCCTTCGGCACGCGCGCCGGCAGGCCGGTCCCGGCGTCACGTCCCGCGCCACACGTCGTCCGCGGCGGTGAGACTGCCGGAGGCGAACCGCCTCAGGCCTGCGGGTGTGTCGAGGACGAGGCTGCCGTCGCTCGCGATCCCGCTGCAGAGGCCCTCGTGGCCGACGCCACCGAGATGCAGCGTCACGCGGTGGCCGGTGAGGCTGCACCAGGGCTGATACCGCTCGACGAGCGCGGCCGGGTCGGCGGCGAGCAGGTCGAGGAGTGCGCACAGTCGCGGCAGGAACGCCGCGAGGACGGAGGTTCGGCCGAGGGGATGGCCGCGGACGTCGGGTACGGTGACCAGTCGCCCGCGCAGTGCGGGGGGCGCGTCGAGCGCGCGGCCGGCGGTGTTGACGCCGATGCCGAAGATCACGCGGCCGTCGGCCACGGCCTCGACGAGGATGCCCGCGAGCTTCCTGCCGCCGACCTCGATGTCGTTGGGCCAGCGCACGCGTGGGCCGAGCGCGGGCTCGAGCGCGTCGAGCGCCTCGGCCAGTGCGATGCCGCACGCGAGGGACCACGTCGGGGGCGGGC
>DNLZ01000108.1:3789-5286 GCA_003488325.1 Planctomycetaceae bacterium | reverse complement strand
GTGTACGGCGTGCAGGGCAGGGCTGGCGGCGGTGGCACGCGGGGCGTGAAAGAGTTCAATCGTGCGACGAGCGTCACCTCGACGCTGACCGACGCGGCCGTTCTCGTGCCGCCGCTGCGCATCGCACCGATCGTGCTGCGCGTGCTGACGTGAGCGGAGCGACGAGGAGCCGGATCGCGGGTCGCTCCTCGAGCGACTCGGCACCGGCGACACTCCGCCGTGTCGCCGGTGCCGGCCCCTGTCTGCGGTCATCCGTGACCGCCTGTCACCACCTCGCCTCGAGGCCGAGGTTCGCACCGTGCATGAAGATGCCACCACCCGAGGAGAGGCCCGTGCCGGCCCCCGCGACGTTGGCGAAGTCGAACTGGTTCGGTGCCAGGGCGAGCCCGTCGATCCAGATCAGGTTGTAGCCCGCACGAATGCCCCAGATGTCGGTCAGCCGGTAGATGGCCGAGAGGTTGATGTCGCCGATGAAGCTGACGACGCCGCCGGTGCTCGAGAGGGCGGGCCGCTGCACGAACCCGGTGTAGTCGACGAGCTGGAGCTGGATCTGCTCCTGCGCGTTGCCGAGGATGCCGGCCTTCGCCCACCCCTCGAACGCCCAGCGCTCCCACGTCCAGCGCGTGCGATTGCCGACCTGGGCGCCGAACATGTTGTTGCGGGTCTTCACTCCATAGGGCACGCTCCGGTACGTCCCCGACTCCTCGAGGCAGCAGAGCACGTCGACAGCAGCCGACTCCTCGACGCCGACGTACCGAAAGCCCATCAGCCAGTCCACCGTGCGCCACGCGCCGGAAGGGGTGCGCCACTCCGTCCACGTGCGGAAGACGTTGGCCTCGGCACTGTTGATCACCGAGGTGTACCTGAACGAGGCGACTTCACCATCCGCCGTGAGGACGTCACCGATGGGTTCGGGGAATTGCAGGAACTGCTGCGACCCGAGCGAGCCGACCGTCGCGGTGGCGGCCTGCCCGTAGACGCCGAAGTAGCCGAGCTCCCAGCCGTGCTCGCACGGCTGTCGTTGGCCGTAGAAGGCACGCACGCCTTCGCTGAAGGGAAATTGCGCGTCGCGGGCGGTCACGAGCGGGGCCCCGTCACCGACGCTCGTGACGAGCGGTCGCCCCGACGCCTGGTTGTCGCGGCCCCAGAAGAGGGCATCCGTCAATCCGTACGCGGTCCACATCGGAGCCGGAAACGTGGGCACGTTCCCGGCGGCCACCTCCGTGATCTCCAAGGGCTCGAAAAGCGGCGGGCTCGGCAGCACGGTCTCCGCCACGGCCCCCCGTTCCATCAGCATCGCCGCGCCTGCCAGCGCGAGCACCATCCGACGTGCCTGCCGCATCCATCCTCGTGTCGTCTTCATGAAACCGCATCCCCCGGGTATGCATGGCTCAGAGTTGCATCGCCACCCGGCCGCCGTCGACGACGGACCCCCCATGCCGGAATGACATACCCCCATCAAAGGGGGTTCTTGGGGAAGGTTTCGGCTTCCGTCCC
>DNLZ01000108.1:1956-3397 GCA_003488325.1 Planctomycetaceae bacterium | reverse complement strand
TGAGGCCCCGTCGGGCCGCACGCCGGGCCGGCACCGGCTGCCCAATCTGCCTGATCGCCGACCTGCATGCGTTCCGCCCCGTCCCGGTGGGTGCGACGCTCCCGGCCGCCCCGAGACGACCCGTCATGCCCAGCGTCTACGACTACGACGTCCTCGTCGTGGGTGCCGGCCACGCCGGCGTCGAAGCGGCGTGCGCGGCGGCCCGCCTGGGTGCGCGGACGGCGCTCCTCACCGCCAACTGCGACACCGTCGGCCAGATGAGCTGCAACCCGGCGATCGGCGGCGTCGGCAAGGCCCAGCTCGTCCGTGAGGTCGATGCACTCGGCGGCGTGATGGCCCGCGCGATCGACGCGACGGGCATCCAGTTTCGCGTGCTCAACCGCTCGAAGGGGCCGGCGATGCACGGACCCCGGGCGCAGGCCGACAAGCGCCTCTATCAGATGGAGGTGAAGCGGATCGTCGAGGAGACGCCGAACCTCCATCTGCGGCAGGAGACGGTCGAGGGACTCGTCGTCGAGCGGCAAGCGACCGCCGCGCCGGGCGATCCGCCGTGGCGTGTGGTCGGGCTGCGGGTGCGCGGCGACGCCGAGTATCGGGCCGCCGCGGTCGTGCTCACGACCGGCACGTTTCTGCAGGCGATCATGCACGTCGGGGAGTCGACCACGGCGGGTGGCCGCGCCGGTGAGGGCACGAGCGCGGGCCTCAGCCGTTCGCTCGCCGAACTCGGCCTCCGCATCGACCGCTTCAAGACGGGCACACCCTGCCGGCTGGCCGCCGCGACGATCGATTTCTCCCGGCTCGAGGTGCAGCCGGGCGACGACGTCCCGCAGCCGTTCTCGTTCCTCACCGACACGATCGAGCAGGAGCAGCTCGTCTGCTGGATCACGCGGACCACGCCCGAGATCCACGACCTCATCCGGGCCAACCTCCACCGCGCGCCGATGTTCACCGGGCAGATCGATTCCCGCGGGCCGCGCTACTGCCCGAGCATCGAGGACAAGGTCGTCCGCTTCGCGGACCGCGAGAGCCACCAGCTCTTCCTCGAGCCCGAGGGACGGCACACGCGGGAGATCTACGTCAACGGCATCTCGACGAGCCTGCCGCGCGACGTGCAGGATGCGATGATCCGCCTCGTGCCGGGCCTCGAGCGGGCGGTGATCATGCGCTACGGCTACGCGGTCGAATACGATTACTGCCCGCCCGACCAGCTCCACGCGAGCCTCGCCAGCAAGCGGGTGGCCGGCCTCTTCCTCGCCGGTCAGATCAACGGCACGACCGGCTACGAGGAGGCGGCGGCGCAGGGGCTCCTCGCCGGGGCGAATGCGGCCCTCGCGCTCGAGGGCCGTGGGCCGCTCGTGCTCGACCGCCACGAAGCCTATATCGGCGTTCTGGTCGACGACCTCGTCACCCGCGGCGTGGACGAGCCGTACCGCATGTTCAC
>DNLZ01000108.1:0-1669 GCA_003488325.1 Planctomycetaceae bacterium | reverse complement strand
GGGGGGGGGGGGGAGCCGTACCGCATGTTCACGAGCCGCGCCGAGCACCGGCTCGCCCTGCGGCACGACAACGCCGACCGCCGGCTGACGCCGCGGGCCGCCCTCCTCGGACTCGCCGACCCGCACCGGGCCGCCCGCGTGGCGATGAAGACCGCCGCGATCGAGGCCGCCCATGCGACGCTCACCGCGCGCCGCGTGGACGGCACACCGCTCGCCGACCTGCTCAAACGGCCTGAGTGGACCTGGGCCGACTGCATCGCCGCGGCCCCGGACTTGCGAGTCGTGCCGGCCGAGGTCGCGTCGCAGATCGTGCACGACGTGCGGTACGCAGGCTATGTCGCGCTCGACCGCGAACGGATCGAGCGGCAGCGGAGGCATGCCGATCGCCCGATCCCCGACGGCTTCGACTATGCGGGCGTGCGTCACCTCCGCGCCGAGGCGCGCGAGCAGCTCGACCGGATCCGCCCGCGCACGCTGGGCCAGGCGGGCCGGGTGCGCGGCGTCACGCCCGCCGATCTCGCGCTCGTGCTCGTGCACATCGAAGGCCGCGGCGCCTGATGCGGATCATCCACATCACCGCCGGCGCCGGTGGCCGCATCTGCGGGTCGTGCCTGCACGACAATGCGCTCGTGCGGGCCCTGCGGCGGCGCGGCCGCGATGCGCTGCTCGTACCCGCCTACGTGCCCACGACGACCGACGAGGAGAACGTCGCCGAGTCGCGGGTGGTCATGGGGGGCGTGAACGTGTGGCTCCAGGAGCACGTCCCGCTCTTCCGCCACACGCCGGCGCTTTTCGACCGGGTGCTCGACGCGCCGTCGCTGCTTCGCTGGCTGTCGGGGCGCACCGGCCGCACGCGTCCGGCGGACCTGGGGGCGCTCACGGTCTCGACGCTCGAGGGGGAGCGGGGACACCAGCGAAAGGAGCTCGCGAAGCTCGCCCGCTGGCTCGCGTCGGAGGCACGACCTGACGTGGTGCACCTTTCAAACGCGCTGCTCATGGGACTGGCACGCACGGTGAAGTCGACGACGCGGGCGCCGACCGTGTGCACGCTGTCGGGCGAGGACATCTTCATCGAGAAGATTCCTCCGCCGCATTACGCCCGCATCCGCGCCCTGCTCCGCGAGCGGGCCGCCGATGTCGATCGCTTCGTCGCCCTCGACGCCTTCTATGCCGGCTTCATGGCCGACTATCTCGACGTGCCGCGGGAGCGGATCGTCGTGATCCCGCATGGCGTCGATCTCGAGCTGTATCCGGCCGTGCCGCCCGACCTCATGCTGCGGCGGCAGGGCAGGGCAGGGCGGCAGTGCGTGGGATATCTGGCGCGGGCGTGCCCGGAGAAGGGGCTCGATCGGCTCGTCGAGGCCCTGCCGCTGGTCGCCGAGCGGCACGACGTCGAGGTGGTCGCGGCCGGCGCGACGGTGGATGCGGAGCGGGACTACATCGCGCGCTGCCTCGCGCGGGCCATGACGCTCGGCGTGGCCGACCGCTTCCGCTGGCTCGGCCAGGTGGATCTGGCCGGCAAGCTCGACCTGCTCGGCTCGGTCGACGTGTTCGCGATGCCCACGACGCACGCGGAGGCGAAGGGCCTGCCCGTCATCGAGGCCATGGCTGCGGGCCTGCCCGTCGTCGCCTCCGCCCACGGCTCGTTTCCCGAACTGCTCGACGGGGA
>DNLZ01000105.1:16296-17064 GCA_003488325.1 Planctomycetaceae bacterium | reverse complement strand
GGCATGGCACGTCCAGCGGGCGGCATGGCGCGGCCCGCCGGCGGCATGGCACGACCCGCCGGTGGCATGGGACGTCCGTCGGGCGGGATGGCGAGGCCATCGATGCCGATGAACCGGCCGCAGATGCCAGGCCCTCACGCGCGGCCTGCCGGCCCGCAGGCGCGCCCGATGCCTCAGCTGCAACAGCGGCCCGCCCCACGCCCGCAGATGCCGAGCGGGCTTGCGCGTCCGGGCATGCAGATGCCGGGTGGCCTCAACCGCCCGAGCCTCGGTGGTGTGTCGAGGCCGAGCCTGCCGACCACCGGCATGACGCGGCCGGCTCCAGGGATGGGAATGACGGGCGCAGGGGTGCGGCCAGGTGGTTCCGCGCCGCGACCGGGTCTCGGTTCGATCCGTCCTCCGACCCCGATGACGAAGCCGGCTCCTTCCCCCGGTCTCGGGCGGCCGCCGCTCGCGAATCGTCCGACCACGCTGCCTGGACAGGTCGGTGGCTCACTCGGCAACGCCGGAGGCGGCCTTGCCGGACGTCCGACGACGCGTCCGTCGTTCCCCTCGCCGGGCATACCCGGTCGGCCCGGCACGGGCGGCGGTCGTCCCGGGCTCGGCACGGTACAGCGCCCAACCACGCTCCCTGGCACCCTCTCACCGGGAATCTCGAACAAGCCCGGGATCTCGACCAACAGGCCCGGCATCGGTGGCGGCAATCGCCCCGGCATCGGCGGGAATCGTCCCACGACCCTCCCGGGTGATCTCGCCAATCGGCCTGGC
>DNLZ01000105.1:9158-15932 GCA_003488325.1 Planctomycetaceae bacterium | reverse complement strand
CCGGGCATCGGTGGGAACCGGCCCGGTATCGGAGATGGAAACAGTTTTTGGAACAGCGGCACCATCGGTAGCGGCAACATCGGCATCGGTCACTTGGGCAACAACAACACGCTCAACAACTTCAACGTCGGCGGCGGCTGGGGCCTCCCCGGCTACGGCTACGGTCATGGCTATGGATATGGCGGCTGGGCCAATCACTGGAATGCGGGCTACGTCAATCCGCACTACGGCGGCTGGTACAACGGCTGCTGGGGTGGCAACTGGGGCGCGAACGGTGGCTGGTGGGCGCCGTTCGCCGTCGGCGCCGCGACCTGGGGACTTGCATCCACGCTCGGCTCATGGGGCTGGGGATACGGTGGCGGCGGCTACGTCAACCCGTACTACTCGGCCGTGCCCGCCGCCGTGGTGGCCTCCTCGCCGTACGACTACTCGCAGCCTGTGGTGGTGAACAACTACGTCACCAACGACGGTGACCTGACCGATGCGAGCACCGTGCAGGGCGGATCGGCCGTCACCGGGCCGGCCCCCGACGCGAGCCCGTCCGACGCGGTCTTCGACGCCGCGCTCGAGTCGTTCAAGCAGGGCGAGTACACGCAGGCGCTCGCCGCATGTGACAAGGCCGTGGCCCTCGCGCCGTCGGACTCGGTGATTCACGAGGTGCGGGCCCTCTCGCTCTTCGCGCTCGGCAGATACCCCGAGGCGGCGGCCACGCTCAACGCCGTGCTCGCCGTGGCTCCCGGCATGGACTGGACGACGATGAGCGGCCTCTACGGGTCGGTGGACGGCTACACGCAGCAGCTGCGAAAGCTCGAGGCCTTCTGTCAGGCTCATGCCGACGACGCGGCCGCGCACTTCGTGCTGGCCTACCACTACCTGGTCGGCGGCCACGCCGACCTCGCGGCCGATGCCCTGCGGGTGGTCGTGGCCGCGCAACCCTCCGACGTGGTGGCCAAGCGGCTGCTCGAGGCGATCGCCCCGCCGGCGCCGGATGATCCGGCGAGCCCGCCCGGGGCCAAGCCGATGCAGGCGCCCGCCGAAGCGACGGGCGGACCGGAAACCGACCTCGTGGGGACGTGGAAAGCCGCGAGCGGCAAGGATGCGGTGCAGCTCGCGATCACCGCCGACTCGCAGTTCACGTGGAAAGCCGCTCCGGCGGCAGGAAAGCCGGTCGAAATTACCGGCACGATCGAGACCGCGCGCGACGCGATCGCACTGGTGAGCGAAGCGGCCGGCACGATCTCCGGCTCCGTGGCATCCAAGGGTGCCGATGCGTTCGAGTTCACCCTCGCCGGCGCGCCGCCGAAGGCCGAGCCGCTCCTCTTCCAGAGGCTGAAGCCCTGACGGGGCGGCGGGCGACACCGGTTCATCATGCTCACCTTCGATGACTTCGATGCCTGGGGCGAGGCGGTCAGCGGGGCGAGCCTGCGGCTCGCGTGCAACGGCATCGAGACGCGACGGTGGACGCTCGGCATGCTCGACCTGGGCGGTGTCGTGCTGCAGGTGGCTTCGGAGGGAGCGGGCACCATCTGTTACGGGGCGAGCACCCATCCCGGCACGATCCTCTTTCTGCCGCTGACGCTCGCGGGGGAGCAGATCTGCAACGGCAGACGGCTCGATTCCGAAACGCTCCTCGCGATTCCCCGTGGCGGCGACTTTCAGATTCACGTGCGGCGACGGGCTCATTCGTGGTGCTCCATCGCGCTGCCCTTCGACGTGCCCCACACCGGATCGTGGATCGCGCGGAGTGCGGCCGGCGTGCCTCGGCTGACTCGCCTCGTGATGCGCATCGCCCAGTCGCTCATCGATCGTCCCACCGACACGGCCGCCCATCGGGAGGCGGGCCGCGCCCTCGTCGCCGCGGCCTCCGCCTGCCTCGGCGAAGAGCGGGAGCCGCCGCCGCAGGTCGGCCGCCCACGGCTCGATCGTGGCGATCTCATCCGTCGCGCCATGGTCACGATCGAGGGCCAGGCGTCGACTCCGGCCGCCGGCGATCTCGCTCGAGACCTCGGCGTCACGAGCCGCACGCTCCTGCGGGCGTTCCAGGAGGCATTCGGCGTGCCGCCGAAGCGATTCCTGCTGCTCCGGCAGCTCCATGCCGTGCGGCGGAGCCTCGGCGCACCAGGCTCCGCGGACGAGACCGTGGCCGACGTGCTCACACGGCACGGGATCTGGGAGTTCGGCCGGTTCGCCTCCCGCTACCGCACACACTTCGGCGAACTGCCGTCGCACACCTGGCGTCGGTCGCGTCGTTGATCGGACCGCCCGCGACGCCCCTCAGCGTGCCGCTCCGGGCGTCGCCATCACGGCCTCCATGACACGGTCGAGGTTGAAACTGCCCGGCTTCTGCCGCGGGGGGAACTCCTTGAAACTCTGCAGCCACTGGCCGACGTAGGCCGCGGCCGGGGCGATCATGAACATGTGCTCGAGATACCAGCGCTGGTAGTCCATGCCGATGTCCTGCGCGAGCTCGAAGGGATCCATGCGGAGATTCACGAGCGTCGGAGCCCGCAGCACCTCGAAGGGCTGCAACCAGACGTGCATCCCGTGGGCCGGCTGCTTGAGGAACGTGGCCTTCCAGTTGCCGTAGCGCAGGGCCGCCACGCTGCCGTCGTCGGTCCAGTAGATGAACTCCTTGCGGGGCCACGCCGCCTCGCCACGCAGCGCGGGGCCGAGGTCGTAGCCGTCGAGGTGCACCTTGTAGGTGCGGTCGCCGATGCGGCGGCCCTTTTTGAGGTCGTCCTTCACGGTCGCGTCGCCCGCGGCCGCGACGATCGTGGTCAGCATGTCCTCGTGGGCGCCGATCTCGTTGATCACGGTGCCGGGCTTGATGACGCCGGGCCAGCGGATGGCGCAGGGCACGCGGTACCCCCCCTCCCACTGCGTGTTCTTCTCGCCGCGGAACATGGTCGTGCCGCCATCGGGCCACGTGAACGCCTCGGCGCCGTTGTCGGTCGAGTACATCACGATCGTGTTTTCGGCGAGGCCGAGCTCGTCGAGCTTCGTGAGGATCTCGCCGACCTGCCGGTCGTGCTCCACCATGCCGTCGGCGTAGATGCCGAGGCCGGTCGTTCCCGCCACGCCCTCCTTCAGATGCGTGAAGATGTGCATCTTCGTCGAGTTCCACCAGATGAAGAACGGCTTGTCGGCCCGCTTGGCCTTCTCCATGAAGGCGAGCGTCTTCTCGCTCACCTCCTCGTCGATCGTCTCCATGCGCTTCCGCGTGAGCGGGCCGGTGTCGGTGATCGCGCCGCCGGCGAACGAGTGGATCACGCCCCGCGGCCCGAACCGCTTCTTGAAGGCCGGGTCCCTCGGGTAGTCGGGGTGCTCCGGCTCCTCTTCGGCGTTGAGGTGGTAGAGGTTGCCGAAGAACTCGTCGAACCCGTGGTTCGTCGGGAGCATCTCGTCGCGATCCCCGAGGTGATTCTTGCCGAACTGCCCGGTCATGTAGCCCCGGGCCCGCAGGAGCGTCGCGATCGTGGGATCCTCCGTCCTCATGCCCTCGGGAGCGCCGGGCAGCCCGACCTTGGTGAGGCCCGTCCGGATCGGCGACTGGCCCGTGATGAACGCCGCACGCCCCGCCGTGCAACTCTGCTGGCCGTACCAGTCCGTGAACAACGCCCCCTCGCGGGCGATGCGATCGAGGTTGGGCGTGCGGTAGCCCATCATCCCGAGGTTGTAGGCGCCGACGTTGAACTGCCCGATGTCGTCCCCCCAGATGACGAGCACGTTGGGCTGACGCGGTGCCTGCGCCGCGGCGGGAGCCACGGGGATCGCGACCGCCACGAGTGCGGCGACGATCACCCCCACGGACGCGACGGGCTCGAGAGAACGGCTGACGTGCTGACGCATCGATGCATGGCTCCGGGGCGATCCCTGTGTCGGGCGAATGGTGTCGGGCGAAGGCTCGCCGTGATAGGAGCGGGCGACGACGCCCGACAATGCACATTCCGCCAGAACGCCCACGCTGCCCCGTTCTCCCTGCCCGCGGTGCCGCGGCGACCCTGCAACGGCCCATCCGCCCCGTCCTTCCCTGGCGCTCGTTCTGGTCTTCCCCCGCACCCGATGGTTTCGGTACCAAACCGGTCGCGTTCCCGATTCCCGTGTCGAGCAGCCCCGTGCTCCGGAGGGTTCTCCATGCGTCGTCGTGCCATCCCTCGTCGCGCTCGTCTCACGACCGAACGACTCGAGCGCCGCCACCTGCTCGCGGCCAGCGCGCTGACCGCCGCGGTCGCGGGAGACGTCCTGACGCTCGTCGGCGACGACCTCGACAGCACGCTTTCGATCCGCGTGGACACGAGCAGCGTCGTCCTCACACCGGCATCGGACACACGGATCAACGGTGGCGACCCGGGCGTCGCCGTCACCCTGCAGGGGGTCGTGCGCGCGCTCAAGGCGGACCTCAAGGGGGGCAACGACTCGCTGACCTGCGACGCGTCCGCCCCCCTGTCGCTGCCGGGCGGTGCCACCGTCCAGCTCGGCTCGGGCAACAACCAGCTCCTGTTCAGCACGCCGGGCCAGAAGATCATGCTCGGGCCGGTGTCACTCACCGCAGGCATCGGCAGCAACAGCATCGGCATCGCGAGCCAGGCCGGCGGCACGATCGCAGGAGCCCTGACGATCAAGCTCGGTGACGGTGCGAATGATCTCAGCCTCGCGAACGTCACCGTCACCGGGCCGCGCATCTCGTTCACGAGCGGTGACGGGCGTGACACGGTGAGCGCGACCGGCCTCGGCGGCACCGCGGCCCTGGCGATCGTCTCGGGGCTCGGCGACGCCGCGGTGCAGGTGACCGATTCGACGCTCGGCGCCGTCACCGTCTCGGCCGAGCAGCCCACGGTGTCGGTGACCGGGTCCACGCTCGCGAGCGCGAAGGTCGCCGGCCAGTTCGACACGAGCCTCACCCTCGCGCGTTCGAAGGTCACCGGCGGGGTATCGGCATCGGCGACGGCCACCGGCGGGGACGTGACCGTCCTCATGCAAAGCTACTCGCTGGGAGGCGACCTGGCCGCGACGACGACGGGAGGCGGTTCCGCCGTCCGCATCACGCTCGACGCCGCCGGCGGGGCGGCCACCTCCACGGGCAACCTGCTCGCCCGCGCGACCGGACAGGATTCGTCGGTCACGCTCACGGCCAGTTCGGCCGTGACGTTCGCCACCGCGAAGACGCTCACGCTCCAGTCGTCAGGATCCGGCGGCGAGGTGCGGGCCATTTTCAACGGCCCCCTCCAGGCCAAATCGGCCGCCCTGGCCTGCCTGGCCGAGGGTGTCGGCGGCACGGTCACCGTGCAGAACGTCGCCGGCTTCACGGTGGCGTCGGCGACCTTCGCGGCGTGGGGCGACGCGACGGTGACGGGCGAGAACGCATCCACCTCGAGCATCGCCTCCACGAACGACGTGCGGCTGAAATCCGGCCGGGGGACGGCACGCCTGGCCGTGCCGGCGGCCCTCGACGTCCGCGGGCTTTCCATCGAGGGACGCGACGCCTTTTTCTCCTTCGGAGGCGCGGCGCGCGGGACCGACGACGTGCGCGGCTCGCTGTCGGTCCGCGGACTGCGCCAGGCGGAGATCGCCTTGAGCCCGGGCGGCCGCCTCGAGGTGCTGGGCTCGCTCACCTGCAAGGCCGGCCTCGACGCGACGCTCCGTGCGGAGAGCGTGACCTCGGTGCTCGACGTGCGCGGCACGTGCACGCTCCAGGGCACGAACGTCGAGACCTCGATCGGGGCGACCGGCCAGATCGGCGGGGCCTTCACGGCGACGGGCACGCGCCGCACGACCACCACGCTCGTGTCGGACGACTTCGCGTTCGTCCAGCAGGCGACCGTGACCGGGGGCAGCGGAGACGATGCGTTCCAGAGCGACGCGGGCGTGCAGTTCCGCAACAAGCTCTCGCTGCGGCTCGGGAACGGCCAGAATCGCATCGCGATGACCGGCGATCCCGACCCGGCCCAGGCGCCCGCGGTGGCGGGGGCCATGTCGATCGTCACCGGGACCGGGGCCGATCAGATTCTCCTCGTCAACACGATGCTCGCGAGCACCCTGTCGTGCCTGACCGGGGGCGGGGCCGACGAGTTCAGTGCGACGAAGGCGTGCACGTTCGCGGGCAACGTGACCCTGTCGATGGATGCCGGCTCGGACAGGCTCCTTCTCGGAACCGCGGACGACGGGACGGCGGCGGTCATCTTCCAGGGCACGCTCACCGCGAACCTCGGCGCCGAAAACGACCTGCTGCGCCTTGGCATCGCGCTTGCCGCGGGTGGTGACGCCAACTCACGGGTCGAGTTCGTGAAGACCGGCAGCACGATCCAGGGTGGTCCGGGCGTCAACGTCTTCAACAGCGCGGCGAGCCAGTACAGCGGCCTGCCCGACGGTTCGATCATGGGCTTCGCGACCGAACCGACGTGAGCCCGCGGGCCGCTCGCCGCGGTGCGCGGCCGGTCATGCCCCCGTGCCGACACCCCTGTCGGTCGCCACAACCCCCGCGGGCGCTGCGGTGAGACTGCGGCCGAGCAGGTGGACGAGGAAGCCGACCGGGCCGGCGAGGAACGTGAGCACGAGGGCGATCGTCCGCGGCAGCCACGGGATCCCCAGCCGCACGCTCTCCCGGGCGATCCATGCACCGACGACCATGTCGAAGGCGAGGTAGTGGGTCCAGGCGGCCGCGAAGACCCAGTCGTCGGCGAAGATCGCGCGGAGCCCGGCGAGCGTCATCACGTCCCCGGGGGGCGGCCCGAGCGTCGCGAACTTCCAGCCGATGACGACGGCGTACGCCGCCGC
>DNLZ01000105.1:7273-8786 GCA_003488325.1 Planctomycetaceae bacterium | reverse complement strand
CCGGCGCGAGCACGAGCACGATCCAGGCCACGAGCGCGAGCGTGTTCGTGGCCTGAAAGAAAGGCTCGGCCATGGGAAGACCCGACCCGCGGGGAGAAACGCTGTGACGGGACCCCTGCCCCGCCCTGCACGGCGGCCATCGTAGCAGTCCCGTGCGCCAACGGCCGGGCGACGACGGTGCCTGTCACGAATCGACCCCCGCGGATAAGGAAAGAACGAGGACCGGGTGCGCACGCCCCCGATCGCTCGGTCCCCGCGACTGGACGACGGATGGACGACCCCACGAGAAAGGCGATGCGGCTCTGGGCACTGGCCCAGCCTGCGGTCTCGGCGTTCATCACGGCCGTCGTCCGGGACTTCTCCGACCGCGATGACGTGCTGCAGGACGTCGCGGTGGCCGTGATCGACGGCTTCGCGGCCTACGACGAGTCCCGGCCGTTCACGCCGTGGGCGATCGGCGTCGCCCGGAACCAGATCGGCCTCTACCTGCGACGTCGCAAGCGGGATCGTCACACCTTCGACTCCGACGCCGTCGCGAACCTCGCATCCGCATTCGATGCCGTCGCGGAAGACGAGGCGCATCTGCTCGACCGGCTGCGGGTCTGCGTCTCCCGGCTCGACACCCGCTCGCGGCGGCTCTGCCAGTTGCGCTACCGGGACGACCTCAAGCCGGCCGCCATCGCGGAGGTCCTGTCGATGACGGCCAACGGTGTCTCGAAAGCCCTGCAACGGGTGCGCGCGCAGCTCCGCATCTGCCTCGAGGGACCGCGGGCCGTCGCCAGGGGCTGATGGTCCGCCGTCACGGCACGCACCACACGGATGCCTTATGCACGACCAGCACCCCTCGTCCGACAACCTTTCGACGCTGATCGCCGGCTATCTCGACGGCACGCTCCGCGCCGGTGAGGAGGCGCGGCTCGATCGACTCGTCGCGACCGACCACGCCGTCGCCGTCCGGGTCGCGCGGGCGGCCCTCCTCCACGACCGGCTCCACGACCTCTTCCGGGCGGAGTCGTGCACGATGGACGAGGAGGGGGCTACGCACGGCGCGGAGGAGGAGCGGGGCGTCTCCTGGCGCCGCCGCTGGGCCGTCGCGTCGGTCGCCGTCACCCTCGTGCTCGCGCTCTGCGTGATCCCGCGGGCGTCGTCGTCGACCGCGGCGGCCAGCGCGGCCCTCGACCGCATCGTCGCCGCGGCGGAGACCCCGGCGGATCGCACGTACCTGATCACGGTGCTCGACCACGGGAATGCCGGACCACCCCCACCGGTCGTGTCGGCCGACCGGGGCCGCAAGCCCGGCGTCGACGGGGCGAGGCTGCACGTGCGGGGCGCCGATCGCTTCGTGCTCGTCCGCCGCTTCGACGACGGCGCGGAGTTCATCACCGGCAGCGACGGATCGATCGGATGGGCGGTTCCCCCCCGGGGCAAGGTTCACCTCAGCCACGATCCGCGGCGGTTTCGCCGGGGGCTCCCGGGCGAACGGGAGGAGGTGCCGTTCGTCGACGTGCGCAGC
>DNLZ01000105.1:5922-6891 GCA_003488325.1 Planctomycetaceae bacterium | reverse complement strand
GGCTCGATGCGGTCCGTCGGCCGGGCCGACGACGCGGGCCGGAGCGCGTCCTGATCGCGTGCGATGCGGCCGGCGTGCCGACACGCATCCTGATCGAGGGCCAGCCCGTTGAAGAGGGGATGCCGTGCGTGGTTGAACTGACGCTCGTGTCACGGGACGACCTGGGCGCGGGCTACTTCAGCCATGACGCCCACCACGACGCCGATCGACCACTGGACTGGGAGTGATTCCATGCCGACCGCCTCGTCGCCCGACCTCCGTGGCCGCTCGCCGCGCAGCCTGCCACGCCGGTTCGTCCACGCACTCGTCGCGACGGTGCTCGTGGGGGGCGGGATCTCCGCGGCGCCTCCCGAATCGGGCGGCCTCCGCAAGCCCACGATCGCCGACACGGTGCGGGCGAACGTGTATGCCGACAACTGGTTCATCCTCTACATCAACGGACAGCTGGTCGCCGTCGATTCCATCTCGTTCATCCCGCACAACGTGGTCTCGGTCGACATTCTGCCGTCCTACCCGATGACGATCGCCGTCATGGCGAAGGACAACGCCGACCCCGACACGGGCATGGAATACGCCAACACGAACGTCGGGGATGGCGGCTTCATCCTCCGGCTGGGCGACGGCACCGTGACCGACGGCCGCTGGAAGGCACGCTCGTTCTCGCACGGCCCCGTCGACGGTGACACGCAGCGTCCACAGGTGCGGAACACTCCGGTCCCCGAGGGCTGGTTCGCGGTCGACTTCGACGACGCCTCGTGGGGTCACGCCCGCGAGTACGACGAGGAGGAGATCGGCCCGAAGCAGCCCTTCTATGAGGCGGACTTCACCGATGCCCGCTTCATCTGGACCGACGACGTCAAACTCGACAACACGGTGATCTTTCGCCACCGCGTGGAGGCCCCACCGGACGGTCGCCAGCGCCCGGATTTCTCGCGGATCAACGACGTGGTGCCGGCGGGTCCGCCGCGG
>DNLZ01000105.1:3957-5609 GCA_003488325.1 Planctomycetaceae bacterium | reverse complement strand
GTCCGCCGCGGAGGCCCCGACCATGACCGACCGGCACGACCTGCATGCGGCAGCGGCGGGCCGCGATCGGCCGCGCACACCGGGCCGTTGGCACCCGCTCGCAGCCGCCCTCGTCACGATCGGCACGATGACGCTCGGCATGCAGCGCGGGGCGACGGCCGGTGCCGAGGGCGGTCCGCGCCCGAACGTCGTGCTCATGCTCGCCGATGACCAGGGCTGGAACGGGCTCTCGGTCGCGATGGCGCCGGACGTCGCAGGCGGCGGGAAGGACGGTTTCCGCACGCCCAACCTCGAGCGGCTGGCGGCGGCCGGGATGCGGTTCTCGGCGGCCTACGCGCCGGCCCCGGTCTGCTCCCCGAGCCGTATCAGCCTGCAGACGGGCATGAGCCCCGCCCGCCTCCACTGGACGAAGGCGGCGCCACGGGAGGCGGGCCGTCGTCTCCTCGAGCCGCAGAACATCCGTGACATTCCCGAGTCGCTCACGACGATCGCCGAACTCCTCCGCGAGGCCGGCTACGCGACGGCCCACTATGGCAAGTGGCACATCGGCGGTGGTGGGCCCGGTGCGCACGGCTACGACGAGCACGACGGCGACACCGGCAACGAGCACGCGTTCCGGTTCACCGACCCGAATCCCGTCGACATCTTCGGCATGGCCGACCGCGCCGCCGCGTTCATGGAGCGCAGCCGTGACGCGGGCAAACCGTTCTTCATCCAGCTCTCGTGGAACGCGCTCCATGCGCCCGAGAATGCCCGCCGCGCCACGCTCGAGTCGTACGGCGCGTCGGGCGACGACGTCGACAAGCGCACCGCCACCCTCGCGATCACCGCGGATCTCGACGAGGGCGTGGGACGCGTCCTCGAGGCCATCGAGCGGCTCGACCTCGGCCGGAAGACCTTCGTGCTCTACCTGTCGGACAACGGCTCGGGAGGCGGCGGCAGGAACGCCACGCTGAGCGGAGGCAAGGGAACGCTCTGGGAGGGGGGCATCCGCGTCCCGCTGATCGTGCGCGGGCCGGGCGTCGCGCCCGGATCGTGGTGCCACGTGCCGGTCATCGGCTACGACCTGCTGCCGACGCTGTGCGACTGGGCGGATGTCGCACCCGCGAAGCGAGCCGTCACGCTCGATGGCGGCAGCATCGCTCCGCTGCTCGCCCACGACGGTCACGGGGTGGTGCGCCGTCCACGAGAGGAACTCGTCTTCCACTTCCCGCATTACCAGGGGGGCGAAGGCCCCCACTCGGCGATCCGGCTCGGCGATATGAAGCTCATTCACTTCCACGAGACCGACACCTCGCGGCTCTTCGACCTGTCTCGCGACCGTGGGGAACGCGTCGATCTCGCCGAACGCGACCCGGATGCGGCCCGCCGCCTCCGCACCCTCCTCGACGAGCACCTCGTCGCGAGCAACGCGCAAATGCCCGCGCGGAACCCGGACTTCGATCCGGCGGCTCCGGCGGTGGAGCGTCGCCGCGGCGGAAAGCGCGGCGGACCGCGTCGACCGGATGCACGTCCCGACGGGGAGGCTCGGCCATGACGCAGCGCCGGCATGCCCCCGCGATCGCCTGCGTCCTCGCCACGCTGGCATGCGGCACGAGCCTCGCCCATCCATGGCATCGGCACGACGACGCCCGGGTGCGGACGGCCGCTGC
>DNLZ01000105.1:3712-3850 GCA_003488325.1 Planctomycetaceae bacterium | reverse complement strand
TCGACATCGCCGACGCCTTCGCCGCTTTTGAAAAACTCGGTCAGGTGCAGACCCGTCGCGACGAAAAATGGTTTTACGTCGAGTCGAACGGCATCCCGGACCATCCGCTGATGGTCGGCATCCGCGCCTGGCAGCAGC
>DNLZ01000105.1:0-3533 GCA_003488325.1 Planctomycetaceae bacterium | reverse complement strand
CGATGATCGCCGAGGCGTTCGCGCCGTTCGAGCGACGCCAGGCGATCAGCTGCCGTCACGACGACCGCTGGTTCTATGTCGAAAGCAACGGGATGCCCGATCATCCGCTGATGGTGGGCATCCGCGCCTGGCAGCAGCAGGTGCCGCTGCCGCAGAAGTATGTCGGCGACAACGCGTGGCAGATCCCTCTGCACCCCGTGCGGGCCAAGGAGCCGGCCACCACGAAGAACCGGTTTCTGCGGGGGGCGATCGCGCTGGCCGTGAATGGGATCCCGATCTTCAATCCGCTCAACAACCGCGGCGAAGACGCCTTCGCGATCGGCGAGCTCGACGAGTGTGGCGGCCACTGCGGAAGGGCCGACGACTACCACTACCACATGGCCCCGGTGCACCTCGAAAAGATCGTCGGCAGGGGAATGCCGATCGCCTACGCCCTCGACGGGTATCCCGTGTATGGCTCGACCGAGCCCGATGGCTCGCCGCTGAAGCCGCTCGACGCACTCGGCGGGCATGACGACGGTGAAGGTGGCTACCACTACCACGCCCTGAAGGAGTATCCGTATCTGATCGGCGGCTTCCGCGGCGAAGTGCTCGAGCGCGACGGCCAGGTGGATCCGCAGCCGCGGGCCCAGGGGGTGCGGGAAGCGCTGCCGCCCCTGCGCGGGGCCACGATCGTGGGCTTCGAGTCGCCGGCAGCCGACACCCGCAGGGTCGTCTACGAGGTCGGCGGTCGACGGGGCTCGGTCGAATACACGGTGGCGAAGGATGGGGCTGCGCGGTTTACGTTCACCGATCCTGCGGGCCGCACCAAGACCGAGGCCTACACGCCGCGGCGCCGGGGACCCGGAGGCGGACCACCGCGGCAGGATGGCGGACCGCCGCGCGGTGGCGGTGGCCGGCGTGAAGATCCGAAGCGGCTGGCCACCGTCGGGATCGAGGTGACAAGCCCGGCTGTGGGGCCAGACGGCTCGTTGCCGATCGAGTTCACCTGCGACGGCGCCGGGATTTCGCCGCCGATCGAGTGGCAGGCGGGCCCGGACGGCACGAAGTCGTATGCGCTTTCGCTGTGGCACGAAACGCCCGATGGCGTGAAGGCGTATTGGGTGCTCTACGACATTCCGGCCACCGTGACGAAGCTCCCCAAAGACTCGCGTTCGATCGGCACGCCCGGGCTCAACGGCAAGCGGAGGCCGGAATACGACCCGATGTGCTCGAAGGGGCCCGGCCGGAAGGAGTATCACGTCACTGTCTATGCGCTCTCGGCCCGGCCGCAGTTGCGTCCCGAGGCGGCGACTCGGGAGGCGCTCCTCGAGGCGATCGCGAAGGCTACGCTCGCGGAGGGCACACTGACGTTTGCCTACGAACGGAAGGGCCGGCGGTGAGTCGCGTTGCGTTCCCTCTGCCGGCGGTGGTGCTGCTGCTGGCGTGCGCCGCCACGGCCGGAGCCGCGCCCAAGCCCGCGCCGAACCTCGTCGTGATTCTCATGGACGACATGGGCTGGCGCGACATCGGCTGCATGGGCAACACGTTCGTCGAGACGCCGCACATCGACCGGATGGCGACAACGGGCGTGGTGTTCACCCAGGCCTACGCGAGCGCTCCCAACTGCGCCCCCACGCGGGCGTGCCTGATGTCGGGTCAGTGGACGCCGCGGCACGGCATCTACACCGTCGTCGATCCCCGGCAGCCGCCCGGCTCGCCCTGGCACAAACTCGTCGCGGCAAAAAGCGAGTCGGAACTGGCGACGGAGGTGGTGACGCTGCCGGAGGCGCTTGCCGCCCGCGGGTATGCGACCGCGTTTCTCGGGATGTGGAACCTCGGGCGCGGCCGTTCGGGCCCGCGCACGCCGGGCGGGCAGGGTTTCGACACGGTCGTGTTCCCCGAAAACCTGGGGTTCGGCAAAGACGCCTACTTCGACGACCAGGGACGGTATCTGAGCGACCGGCTCACCGACGAGGTGCTCGACTTCATCGCCGAGCACAGGAGCCGACCGTTCTTCGTCTATCTCGCAGACCATGCCGTTCACGCCCCCTTCAACCCGAAGCCCGACCTGCTCGCGAAGTACACGACGAAGGCCGCTGCGGGCTCCGACCGGCGCGACGACCCCGCCTATGCCGCCACGATCGAGGCGGTGGACCAGAATGTCGGCCGGATCGTGGCAGGGCTCGAGAAGCTCGGGCTCGCCGATGACACGCACGTGATCTTCACGAGCGACAACGGCGGCACGAACCGCTACACGCCGCCGCTCGAGGGGTCGAAGGGGCAGCTCTACGAAGGGGGCATCCGGGTGCCGCTCGTCGTCACGGGACCGGCCGTGGCGAAGCCAGGCTCGAAGAGCGACCTGCCCGTCGCGAGCATCGACCTCTACCCGACGCTCCTCGACCTCGCCGGTGCCTCGCCGCCGCCTGGGCAGCCGCTCGACGGCATCAGTTGGGCTGCCGCGCTTTCGGGCGGAAAATCACCGGCACGCACGCGGTTGTTCTGGCACTTTCCCTGCTATGTGGGAAAGGCGACGCCGGCGAGCGCGGTCCGCGAGGGCGACTTCAAACTGATCGAGTTTTTCGAGGACGGCGGGCACGTGGAGCTCTACAACCTCCGCGACGATCCCGGCGAGCAGCGCGACCTCGCCCGCACCATGCCCGAGAAGGCACGGTCGCTCAGCGCGGCCCTGCACGCCTGGCAGCGCGAGACGAAGGCCGCGATCCCGACACAGGCCAACCCGGCGTACGACCCGCGGGCCGACCGCCCCCGCGGCCGCCGCCCGTAGCGTAGGCGTAGGACGCAGGACAGGGTTCAGCCTGTCACCGCGCCACTCCCGGCTCGCACGCCGTGCTACAGCGCTCCCATGCGCTACGCCATCTGCAACGAAACCTGGCACGATCGGCCGCTCGAACGGGCCTGCAACTCCGCCGCCGAGTGCGGCTGCGAGGGCCTCGAGATCGCCTTTTCACCCTCGGCCGGTTGGCAACGGATGTGTCCCCGGCGCAGCGCGACGAGAGCGGCCGCACGAGAGCCGGCCGCGGAGTCGGTGCGGTCGCTCATGGGAAGCGGTCTGCTCAGTCGGCCTTCGAGGCGGCAACCGGAATCACGGCCGGTTCGTTGGCGACGGGGCTCTTGTGGATGCAGCCGACGTAGCGCTTGCCATCGAGCACCGCATCCGATTCGCCGTCGCTCCCGGCTGTCTGCGCGTGGTTCCGCCTGGTGACTGCCCCTGCCTGTCCCGAGCCCGGCGATGCCCGCCATCGTCAGGCGGTGCGGTCAGGCCTGTGCGCGGGTGCATGGTCAGGAGCCTTCGGCTGTTTCCGGCGGGGGAGCGGCGGCGAGGTCGATCGGCCACCCCAGGGCACGCTGGAGCCGGAACTGGGCCTCGTTGTAGTCGACGATCGCCCGCAGATATTCCCGCCGGGCCTGATCCAGCGCCTGGATCGACTGGAGCGTCTCGATCGGCAGACCCTCGAGGTCGCGGACCCGCAGCCAGTTGCGCTCGAAGGAGTCGGTGGCCCGCCGGACCGCCTGCTCGGCGATCCCGATCT
>DNLZ01000106.1 GCA_003488325.1 Planctomycetaceae bacterium | reverse complement strand
CTCGATGCGGTGGTCGACATCGCCGCCGTGCTCGGTCTGCCGCCCGCCGAGGTGCAGGACACCCTCACCTTCTATCAGTTCTTTCATCAGGACAAGCCGCACGGCAAGGTGCGGGCCTTCGTGTGCCGCTCGATCTCGTGCGCGCTGCGGGGCGGTGACGAGCTGCTCGAGCGGCTCTGCCACGCGAATGGCATCCCGCCCTACGGCACGACGCCTGATGGCGAACTCACGATCGAACCGGCTGAATGCCTCGGGGCGTGCGACTTCGCGCCGTGCATCCTCGCCAACGACGATCTGCTCAAGAACATGACGCCCGAGGCCGCCGAGGCCGAGCTCAAGAAGCCACGTGCGAGGGCCACCTGACATGACGCCATTCAAGCCGGTTCTGCTCGAGGCGGTGGGCGTGGCCGACGGGCACACGCTCGCGAGCTACCGGAGCCGCGGCGGGTATGCGCCGCTCGAGCGACTGCTCCGCGAGAAGCAGCCGGCCGAGGTGGTGGAGATGGTGAAGTCGTCGGGGCTGCGTGGCCGCGGTGGCGCCGGCTTCTCCACGGGGCTCAAGTGGACGTTCCTCCCCAAGGATCACCCCGGGCCGATCTACCTCTGCGTCAACGCCGACGAGAGCGAGCCCGGCACGTTCAACAACCGGATCCTCATGGAGGACGACCCGCACCAGGTGATCGAGGGGACGATCATCTCGTCGTTCGCGACGCGGGCGACCACCGCCTACATCTACCTGCGGTACGAGTATCCGCACTCCTGGAACCGGCTCCAGGCGGCGCTCGACGAGTGCTATGCGGCCGGTCTCCTGGGGAAGAACATCCTCGGCAGCGGCTTCTCGCTCGACATCTACCTGCACCGCGGCGCGGCGGCCTACATCTGCGGCGAGGAGACGGGGCTCATCGAGAGCCTCGAGGGCAAGCGGGCCTGGCCGCGGATCAAGCCGCCGTTCCCGGCGATCGAGGGCGTGTTCAGGAAGCCGACGGTCGTGAACAACATCGAGACGATGGCGTGCGTGGCCCAGATCGCCCGCCGCGGCGTCGAATGGTTCAAGTCGATCGGCGTGCCGGCCGACCCGAACAACCCGCGCGATCCCGGGTCGTACGGGCCCAAGCTCTACTGTCTCTCGGGCCACGTCGAGAAGCCGGGATGCTACGAGGCGCCGCTGGGCATCACGCTGCGCGAGCTCGTCGACCACTTCGGTGGCGGCGTCTGGAAGGGACGGCGGGCCAAGGCCGCGATCCCCGGTGGAATCTCGATGGGCCTCTTCACCGAGGCCGAGTTCGACACGCCGCTCGACTTCGCCGGCCCGGGCAAGGTCGGCTGCCTCGGCCTCGGCACGGCGGCGGTCGTCGTCATCGACGATCAGACGAGCATCGTCGACTTTCTCCACAACTCCTGCCGGTTCTTCGCCCACGAGTCGTGCGGTCAGTGCACCCCGTGCCGCGAGGGCACGAGCTGGAGCCTGCGGATGCTCGAGCGGATCCGGGCCGGGAAGGGGCGGCTCAAGGATCTCGACCTGCTGCTCGAGCTCGGCAACACGATGGGCATGATGCCCGGCTCGACGATCTGCGGCCTGGCGGACGGAGCGGCCTGGCCGATCAAGAACGCCATCAACAAGTTTCGCGGCGAGTTCGAGGACACCATCAAGCGGACCAATCCCGAGGGTTGGATGGTGACCGACCCCGTGCCCGCCCTCCAGATCGTGGGAGCGCACTGATGGCGGTCGTCATCGTCGACGGACAGGAGATCGAGATCGGAGCCGACGAGCGGCTCAACTGCATCGAGGCCGCGCGGCGGGCCGGCAAGGAGATTCCGCACTACTGCTGGCACGCGGGCCTCACCGTCGTGGCCAGCTGCCGGATGTGCCTCATCGAGACGGGCCAGCGGGACGCGGCCACCGGCAAGGTGACGATGGTCCCCAAGCTCGTGCCGGGCTGCCAGACACCGGTCCGGGATGGCACGGTGATCGTCACCGAGAGCGAAAAGGTGAAGGAGAGCCGGGCCCGGGTCGAGGAGGCGCTCTTGATCGACCATCCGATCGACTGCCCGATCTGCGACAAGGCGGGCGAGTGCCTGCTCCAGGACTACCACTTCGAGCACGGCCAGGCCGAGCGTCGGGCCGACATCCATCCCTTCACCAGCCGCAAGCGTGACGTCGGCCCGACGGTCACGCTCTTCGTCGACCGCTGCATCATGTGCACGCGCTGCGTGCGATTCACCCGCGAGGTCTCCGGCACGGGCGAACTGATGGTGACGAGTCGAGGAGCGAAGGAGGAGATCGACGTCTTCCCCGGCTTCCCGCTCGACAACAAGCTCGCGGGCAACGTCGTCGATCTCTGTCCGGTGGGCGCACTCGGCGACAAGGACTTTCTCTACCAGCAGCGTGTCTGGTTCCTGAAGCGTGAGGCCAACGTCTGCGGCGGCTGCTCCGCGGGCTGCTCGATCCACACCGAGCACAATCAGGACACGGTCTACCGGCTCAAGCCCCGCGAGAATCCCCACGTCAACCGGTGGTGGATCTGCGACGACGGCCGCTACGGCTGGCACCACCTCCACGACGACGCCCGCATCCTCGCCGCCGGCCGGCGTTCGGCTCCGGTCGGCCAGACGGATCGCCACTCGGGCAACGGCCACGCGGCCGCGGCGTTCCAGCCGGTGGAGTGGGCCGACGTCGTGACGGGGCTGCGGGCCGACCTCGCGCGGGCCGGACGTCTCGCCGTGGCGGTCTCGCCGATGCTCACGGTCGAAGAGGCGTGGATGCTCTGCGCGGTGGCGCGATCGATCGATCCGCAGGCGTTCCTCGCGCTCGGCCACGTGCCCGTGGTCGGGAACGACGAGACGTTCCCCGGCGGCTTCACGATCCGCGCCGAGAAGTGCCCCAACCGCCGGGGCGTCGAGGAGGTGCTCGCGGTCTACGGTGCCGGCGGTCATGGCTGGGACGATCTGCTCGCGCAGGTCGCTTCGGGGACGGTCGCCGCCGCCTGGATCACCGCCGCCTATCCGCCACCCGCGGGCGACGCGGCCGACCGGCATCGTGCGGATCGGGCGGTCTCGTGGATCGACGAGGCCACGGCGGCCACGTTCGCCAGGCTCCAGACGCTCGTGGTGCAGGACCTGTTCGAGTCGCCGCTGTCGGCGCTCGCGACCTGGCGGCTTCCCGCCGCCGGCTTCGCGGAGCGGGCGGGCACCTGGATCAACGTCGCCCACCACGCGCAGACCTTCCGGCAGGCGATCCGCCCGCCCGCCGGGGTCTGGCCGGAAGGCCGGCTCTTCTGGAACATGCTCGGCCGGCGCGGCCTCTACGACCCGGTGGCCGTGCGTCGGCAGTTGGCGGAGTCGTCCGCCAGCTTCGCGGCGCTCGCCGGCGACGTGCCGGCCACGGGCGTCGACCTCCGCGTGAGGCAGCTGGCATGAACGCGTTGCTTCCGACTCCCGCCACGATCGCCGCGCTCGTCAAGATCGGCCTGCTCGTCGGCGGCCTGATGACCGCGGCGGCGTATCTCGTGCTGGTCGAGCGGTGGATGGCGGCGTGGGTGCAGGATCGCAAGGGCCCCAATCGCGTGGGCATCCCGCTCACGAAGATCAGACTCTTCGGCCTCGGGCAGCCGCTGGCCGACGGCCTGAAGATCATCCTCAAGGAGGACTTCACGCCGAAGCACGTCGACAAGGTGCTCTACACGGCGGCGCCGCTGGTGATCCTCGCCGCCTCGCTCGCGATCTTCGCCGCGATCCCGTTCGGAAGCGTCCTGCCGCCGCTCGGCATCCCCGGCCTGCCGGATCCGGTGCCGTTTCTCGTGGCGCCCGCGCTCGACGTCGGCGTCCTCTGGGTCTTCGCGCTCTCGAGCATCGCCGTCTACGGCGTGCTGCTCGGCGGCTGGGCCAGCAACAACAAGTACGGCTTCCTCGGCGGGCTCAGGAGCAGTGCCCAGCTCGTGGCCTACGAGATCCCGCTGGGGCTCGGCCTCCTCGGGGTCGTGCTGGCTGCGGGCTCCCTCAAGCTCGACGCGATCATCAACGCCCAGGCCGAGACGGGCACGTGGTTCGCGTTCGCCCAGCCGCTCGGCTTCATCGTCTTCCTCGTGGCCAGTTTCGCCGAGGCGGCCCGTCTGCCGTTCGACCTGCCCGAGGCCGAGCAGGAGCTCGTGGGCGGATACCACACCGAATACTCGGGCATCAAGCTCCTGCTCTTCCTCGTCGCCGAGTTCCTCCACATGGTCACGGCGGCCTTCCTGATCGTGATCATGTT
>DNLZ01000250.1:1343-4122 GCA_003488325.1 Planctomycetaceae bacterium | reverse complement strand
TCCGGAACCGACAGCGCGACCCCCGCGCCGAGCACGCAGGCGAGCGCCAGCCACGACGCAGGTCGCCTGGCCTCGGCGGGCAGGCAGCGGACGCACACGCGAAGCACCCGCACCGCTTCATGCCAGAGGCCCGACCCGCCACGCGCGGCGTCCGTCACGGCATCACCCGCGCCGGGGACGCACGCGCCCCTGCACCCGCAGCGGCAGCCCGAGGATGCGGAGGAAGCCCTCGGCATCGGTCTGGTCGTATGAGCCGCCCCCCTCCATCGATGCGATCGCCGCGTCGTAGAGGCTCTGCGGACTCGTGCGGCCACGCACGAGGATGTTGCCCTTGTAGAGGCCGAGTTCCACCCGACCCGTCACGGGACGCTGGGCCTCGCGAATGAAGGCTCCGAGCGCGTCCATTTTCGCGCAGTACCAGAAGCCGTAGTACACCATCTCCGCCACCTCCGGCGACAGCCGGTCGCGGAGGTGCACGAGATCGCGATCGAGCGTCATCTGCTCGACGAGCCGATGGGCCTCGTACAGCACCGTCATGCCCGGCGCCTCGTACACGCCCCGACTCTTCATGCCGACCAGCCGGTTCTCGACGATGTCGGTCCGCCCCACGCCGTTGCGGCCGCCGATCTCGTTGAGCGCGAGGACGATCTCGTGGGCCGCCATCCGACGCCCGTTGACCGAGACCGGCACACCGGCTTCGAACTCGATCACCACGGGCTCCACCGCGTCGGGTGCCGCCTGGGGCGATACCGTCATCCCGAAGTCGACGAGGCCGAAGCCGTCGGTCGTGAGCTCCTCGAGCAACCCGGCCTCGTAGCTCGTGTGGAGGCAGTTCTCATCGGAGCTGTAGGGCTTGCCCTTCGAGGCCTTGACCGGGATGTGTCTCGACTCGCAGAACGCGATGAGCTCCTGACGGCCGGGGAAGCGTTCGCGGAACGCGGCGATCCGCCACGGCGCGAGCACGCGGATCCCCGGATCGAGCGCCTCGGCGGCGAGCTGGAAGCGGCACTGGTCGTTCCCCTTGCCGGTGGCGCCGTGGGCGAAGACGGAGGCCTTGGTGCGGTGCGCGACGTCGACGCACACCTTCGAAATCAGCGGGCGGGCGATGGACGTGCCGAGCAGGTAGGTGCCTTCGTAGCGGGCCTGCCACTGCATCACCGGGAAGGCGAAGTCTCGACAGAGATCCTCCCGCACGTCGACGAGCAGCGCCTCGACCGCGCCGCAGTCGCGTGCCTTCTGCATGATCGCCTGCCGATCCTCGCACGGCTGGCCGAGATCGACGTAGACCGCCACGACGTCGTAGCCCTGCTCGATGAGCCAGCCGAGGATCACCGACGTGTCGAGGCCGCCCGAGTAGGCGAGGACGCAGGTTTCCTTCATGCACCGAGGGTCTCCGGGGTCGCGGCGACCGTCGGCCTGCCGCGTGACGACGATCGTACCGTGAACGGTCGCGGGGCGAAGACCCGTGGCGTCGCGACGGCGGCGGCCCGCCGGTGGACGATCACACCTCGTGCACGAGCGCCATGTTGTGACCACCGGCGCCGAAGCCGGTCCCGGCGACGAGCAGGATCCGATCCCCCCGCCGCAGCCGGCCGGCGGCGAGGCCCCACTCGCAGACGTGCTCCAGCAGGCCGCCGGTGTCGGCGGTCGCCACGACGGCCGCGAGCGGCGTCACGCCCCAGTACAGGGCCATCTGCCGCAGGGTCGCCGGCTCGTCGCTCACACCCACCGTCGGCACCGCCCCCCGCCGCTTCGAGCGCGCGATCGCGGTCACGCCGGTGCGGCTGGCCACGACCACGAGCTTCGCGTCGAGCTCCGCCGCGATGCGTCCCGCCCCGTCGACCACCGCCTGCGTGATCGGGTGCAGGCCGTCCACGAGAAACTCGGGCGCCGGGAGAAACTCGCCGGCGGACACGGCGGAGGCGCGTCCGCGGCCGAGCAGCTCGCCGAGCACCTGGCGGCGATCGTGCAGGTACTGCTCCTCCGTCGCGCTCGCGATGCGACGCATCATCTCGACGACGAGCCGCGGGTGGTCGCCGATCGCCGTCTCGCCCGAGAGCATGCAGGCGTCGGCGCCGTCGAGGATCGCATTGGCCACGTCGGTGGTCTCCGCCCGGGTCGGGCGGCGGGCGTGCTGCATGCTGTCGAGCATCTGCGTCGCCACGATCACCGGCTTCTGGTAGCGCTGGCAGGTGCGGATCACCCGCTTCTGCACCATCGGCATGCTCGCGACATCCGTCTCCACGCCGAGGTCGCCCCGCGCCACCATCACGGCATCCGCAGCCTCGACGATGGCCTCGAGTCCGTCGATCGCCTCCCGCTTCTCGATCTTCGCGACGACGCGGGCCTTCGAGCCCCGCGTGCGCAGCAGTTCCTTGAGCAGCTTCACCTCGACGGCACTGCGCACGAACGACAGGCTCACGAAGTCGGCGCCGGCCGCGGCGGCCCATTCCGCATGCTGCCAGTCGGTCGCACTCATCGCGGCGACCGACAGCTTGACGCCCGGCAGGTTGACCCCCTGGCGGCTGCGGACGACGCCCCCCTGCACGACCCGGCAGCGGACCTCGTCGGAGGTCCGCGCCTCGACGACGAGGCTGATCGTCCCGTCGGCGAGCATGACCGGGTCGCCGACGGCGAGCTCGTCGACGAGCCGCGCGTAGGTGACGGTGAACGCGCCGGCCTCCGCGGTCTCCTCGCCGCGGACGAACCGGAGGATCTCCCCCTCGACGCATTCGACGGCCCCGCCCGGCAGCTCGCCGAGACGGATCTTCGGCCCGGC
>DNLZ01000250.1:0-966 GCA_003488325.1 Planctomycetaceae bacterium | reverse complement strand
GTCTCCGCGTGCTCCTCCAGCGAGCCGTGCGCCATGTTGAGGCGGAAGACGTCCACGCCCGCGTCGACGAGCCCGCGGAGCGACTCCTCGGTGCGGCAGGCGGGACCGACCGTGGCCACGATCTTCGTGCGGACGATCGCAGGGCCCGTGGACATCGGGGGGGCTCCTGGGTGAGGCGGGATGTGACAGCGTACCGCGTGCGTCCCTCGGCGGGCAAAAGCCGCCGTGCCAGGGCGGGGATCACGGCGCGGCGACGCCGACTTGGTGGCCGAGCGGTCGCGCGCATACTGGGCACGCACAGTGGAGCGGACGTCGTGTGGCAGGACCGTCGGGTGATCGTCGCGGGAGGCACCGCCGGATTCGGACTGGTGCTCGCGCGGCATCTTGCACGCGCCGGGGCCCGCGTGCTCGTCGTCGGCCGGTCGGGCGAGGGGGTGCGTCGCGCGATCGAGGCCTGTGAACGCCACGGCGTCACGATCCGGGGGGTGCCCGCCGATCTCGGGCGCGCCGGGGAAGGAGGACGGGTCGTCGGCGAGTGCCTGCGGATGCTCGGGGGACTCGACGACCTGTTCTTCTGCGTGGGTCGCTCCGGCCGCGCCCGCATGCTGGCCACGGACGTGGGCCGGCTGCAGGCCTTTCTCGACGCGAACCTGCTCGCGGCCGTCGAGATTTCGCAGGCCGCGGCGGACGACCTCGCCGCGGCGCGGGGCCATCTCGTCTTCATCGGCAGCCTCGCCGGGAAGATCGTGATGCCCTTCATGGGGCCCTACTCGGTGGCGAAGGCGGCCCTGGCGGCCTACGCCGACGCCCTGCGGCTGGAACTCGCCCCGCGCGGCGTGCACGTCCTGCTCGTCTCACCGGGCCCGATTCGCCGAGCCGACGACGATCCCGCCGCGGCCGAGGCGGTGAATCGGTACGCCGACGAGGCGGCGGCGGCCGGCCTGCCTCCCGAGGCGACCGCGCCGG
>DNLZ01000255.1 GCA_003488325.1 Planctomycetaceae bacterium | reverse complement strand
AGGATCGCCTCCATGCGGGCGAGCACGTCGGGCCGCTCGGCGGCCACGTCGCGTGACTCGCCGGGATCGGCGACCAGATCGTAGAGCTCCGTCGGCAGGGCCTCCGTGCTCGGCTGGCCGCGGGCGCCCTTGCCGCGTCGCACGACCTTCCAGCGTCCATCGACCGCAGCCTGCCACCGCGCCTCGGTCAGCTCCCGGTAGAGGGCACGGTCCCCGGGGAAGTCGCCGGCGCCGGTCAGGCCCGCCGCCAGACTGCGCCCGTCGATGCCGGCGGGCACCCGCTCGCCGAGTCCGGCAAGGTCGAGCAGCGTCGGCATCCAGTCCTCGAAGCCGCACGGAACGTCGACCGAGCGGCCGGCGGGAATCCGTCCGGGCCACACGATCGCCGTCGGCACGCGAAGCCCGCCCTCGTAGGGAGAGCCCTTCCAGTCGCGCATGCGGCCGTTGCTCGCCAGCCGCGCGGTGTTCACGCCGCCGGTGCCCGGCGCCGCCGCACCGTTGTCGCTCGAGAAGACGAAGATCGTGTCGTCGGTGATGCCCAGTTCGTCGAAGAGCGATACGAGCCGACCGACCTCGCGGTCCATCCGCGTGATCATCGCCGCGTAGGTGGCGAGCGGCGTGCGGCAGGGCACGTAGCCCCGTCCGCCGAGATACGGCTCCTCGTCGCCGAAGTGCCGCTCGTACTCCGCGAGCGACGGTTCGTCCCCCGGCACCTGGAGCGCCACGTGCGGCACCGTCGTCGGCACGTAGAGGAAGAACGGCTCCGCGGCGTGGGCCCGGACGAAGGCCACCTGCTCCGCCGCGATCAGGTCGGCCGAGTAGTGCCTGCCGGCGAACGGCAGGAACGCCTCGGGCCCAGGCGGCGGATCGGACGGCACGGTGCCTCCCCGCGCCACCGGGCCGGTGCCGGCGAGCGACACGTTGTCGAGCGGCACGCGCTCGCGATTCCTCCAGAGATGATCCGGGTGGAAGGAGTGCGCCTCACGCTGACAGTTGTAGCCGAAGAAGAGATCGAAGCCGCACGCCACCGGGTCGCTCGGGCTCTCGGGCGCACCGAGCCCCCACTTGCCGAAGCCGCCGGTGGCATAGCCGGCCTCGCGCAGCAGCCGCGCGAGCGTGACGGTGCCCTCCGGCATCGGCGCCTGTCCCTCCGGCTTGACCTCGCGGTTGCTGCGCACGACGGCATGGCCGGGGTGCCGGCCCGTCATGAGCACGCAGCGACTCGGCGCACACACCGCACAGCCGGACCAGTGCCGCGCGAGCCGCGTGCCCCGCGCGAAGAGCGCATCGATGTTGGGCGTGCGGATGTCACGCGACCCGAGGCACGACAGGTCGCCACTGCCGAGGTCGTCGCAGAGGAAGAACACGATGTTCGGCCGCCGTGCCGGGTCGACGGCGTGTGCGGCCTGCCCGACGAAGATGAGGACGAGGCACGCGGCGAGGGCGCGGAGCGTCATGAGAGGGTCCCCGGGGCAGGCATGCGGCGTTCGTGGTCGGGACATCGTGAAGTCTCACCGACAGTGCCAGGCTCGTCCACTCGCGGCGATCTTCGGACGACGGTCACACGACCGAGCAGCGCACCTCGCCTCCGTGGCGCACGCTTTCCAGCGTGCGCGTACGGCCGCGTTGACGGGAGACACGAACCACGCGAAGTGACGTCTATGCCGGACAACCAACCACCCACGCGCGCAACCCGGATTCGCACGCCTGGAGGCGTGCGCCACTCGAGGGCAGGGTCCTCCGTTCACGTCCTACCGCTCACTCCGGGTGCGCGAGCACGTCGAGCAGGTAGTCGACCACTGTCGGATGCGTGACGTCCGGGGCGCCCGGGTAGACGAGCTCGCACGCCACGCCCGCCGCCTCGAGGCGTTCCTCGAGTTTGACGCCGAAGTTGGCCGTGTGCGTGGGATCCTTCTGCTCCTGACCGAGGGCCGGCGGCGAGGAGTAGAAGAGGTACACCGGCGGATCGTCGGGGGAGACGAGCGCGTAGGGGGAATAGGTCTCGATCCAGGGGAGGATCCGCTCGCGCGCGGCGAGGAACTCGGCGAACTGCGTGTCGCGCTGTTCGGGGTTCGCCATGAATCCGAAGGCGTGGCCACCGTAGCGGCTGTTGGGCGTCCACTCCTTCATCTGCAGGGGATCGAGCGTCGTCTGGGCGCCGGTGACCGCCGCGGCGAGGAGGCGCGTCGACTCGCGCGCCACGGGATCGGCGCTCGCCGGGTCGGCCATGTCGTCACGGAATGCGAGCCAGAGGCTCGAGCAGGCGCCGGCCGAGCCGCCGCTGGCGGCGATGCGTGCCTTGTCCACGTGCCACGCCGCCGCGTTCGAGCGCACGGTCTGCAGCGCGCGGGCGGCGTCGGCGAGCGGAGCCCGCACCGGCGGCTCGATCCCCTCCTCCATCGCCTCGCTGATGAAGCGGTATTCGACCGACGTCACCGACACGCCCGCCGCGAGCAACGGCTCGAGCAATCCCGGCAGGCCCGCGAACCGGTCGCCCCCCTGCCAGCCGCCTCCGTGGATGAAGAAGAGCAACGGCGCCGGCGCGTCGGCGCTCGCCCGCGGAGTCTTCCAAAAATGGAGCCTCTGCTTGGGGTGCGGCCCGTACGCGAAATCCTCGATCGTCGGCGCGCCCCCCATCTGCCTCCAGAAGGCCGCCTTGAAGGGATTCTCCGCGGGACCGTCGAGATCCTCGTTGACGAGATCGCCCTGCACGCTCCGCCACCACGTGTC